>NZ_JBEZLW010000010.1:0-232962 GCF_040652395.1 Streptomyces sp. NPDC048269 | reverse complement strand
GATAACTACCCACTCCCCCCCACACTCTTTCCCTCCTCGACGCTCTTCCGAGCCCCACCCCCCCACCCCCCACCCCCCGCCCCCGACCGCACCCGGCACAAGATGTCGGGTGCGGGAGGGGGGCTCCTTCCTAGCGTGAGGCGTGCAACGGAAGGAGGCCCGGGGTGCTGGAAGGGCTCAACCAGGCCATGGATCACATCGAGGCGCGGCTCGACGGCGTGATCGACATCCGCGAGCTGGCACGGATCGCGGTGACGTCGGAGTACCACTTCCGCCGGCTGTTCTCGGCACTCGCCGGGATGCCGCTGTCGGAGTACATCCGGCGCCGGCGGCTGACGGTCGCGGGCGCCGAGGTACTGGCCGGCGAGCGGACACTGCTCGACATCGCCGTGCGGTACGGCTACGGCTCGGGTGAGTCCTTCGCCCGCGCGTTCCGCGCCGTGCACGGCGTCGGGCCGGGCGAAGCCCGGCAGACCGGCGCGGCCCTGCAGTCCCAGCCCCGGATGTCCTTCCGACTCGTCGTCGAAGGGAGCAGCAGCATGCAGTACAAGGTCGTGGAGAAGGACGCGTTCAAGGTGGTGGGCAAGAAGGCCCGGGTCCCCCTCGTCCACGAGGGGGCGAACCCGGCCATCGCCGAGTTCATCCGAGGCATCGGGCCGGACACGGTACGGCGCATCGCCGGCCTGTCCGACCAGGACCCGGAAGGGATCGTGTCGGTCAGTGACGACCTCGACCCCAGCCGGGCGGAGGGGACCGAACTGGACTACTACCACGCCGTGGTGACCAGCGCGGCCGACGTGCCGCAGGACCTGGACGTGCTCCGCGTTCCGGCGGGCACGTGGGCCGTCTTCGAGAACTCCGGCCCCTTCCCGCAGGCGCTCCAGCACCTGTGGCGGGACGTGTTCACCCAGTGGTTCCCGTCCAACCCGTACGAGAGCCGACCGGGCCCCGAGATCCTCCGGGTCCGGCCGGACGAGTCCGGCGAGGCCGAGGCGGCCCTGTGGATCCCGGTCGTGCGGGCGGATGCGCCGAAGCGCGGCTGAACCGTACGAGCGCGGCTCAGGGCGCGGCCCAAGCCCCAGCGGATTGTGCGGGGCGGGTGGGGCGCGCCCATGACGTGAGCGGCGCCCGGTGTCCATCACCGGGCGCCGCTCACGTGGTCCGCCCATGCCGTCACTTGCGGGGGCGGCGGCCTCCTCCTCGTACCGCCCGGCCTCCGGGAGCGTCCTGTCAGGACGACCCAGGGAACTGCGTGAGGCGGTTCACCTCGGCCACGTGGCGGCTCAGGCGGTTGTCCGTGGCGCCCGAGGTGTAGAGGACCGTGCCGACGACGGCGAGGGGGAGGGAGAACAGGAGGACGGCGAGGAGGTCGGCCCAGTCGCGCTCCATGGCGCAGCTTGTGCCCTCCGCCTCGGCATACGACTCCCGCGTGCTCTCGTAGAAGACCCGCGAGGCGCACTCCCGGTCGTTCCGGCCGTGCTCCACGGAGTACGGGAGCAGCACTTGGCAGGCGAGCCAGAGCCAGATGCCGGAGGCGGCTGCGATCAGCCCGAAGCCCCAGGCCTGCTTGTGGCTCGCCCGCGCGCGGAACGCGGTGTCGTACACGAGTGCCCTCATTCGCCCGAAAGTAGCAGCCGGTGACGGCCCTCGGTCGCCCCCGGTCGTCCCCCGGCTGTCCCACCGTCGGACCAGGGCCTTGTACGGCTGCCGTGCAGAACGGGGCATTCCAGGCACCGACTTGGGTCTTCTGGTCGTTCGGTCGTGAGGGCCCGGTGAAGCCGAGACGAATGGTGTGTCACATCTGCAGGGGGGACGGCGAGTCTCCTCCGAATACCTGATAGACAGTGGATATCCACGGCCCTGTCGGCCGTGCACCTCTGACGGCTCCTGGGGGGATCGCCGCACTGTGAAGCCGCTTCACCGTCACCTCGTCAACACCTCGCGCAAGGTCCTGTGCACGGCCGCCCTCGCGGCCAGCCTGACCACCGCCGCGGTCGTGACCAATCCGTCGACCGCCGACGCGGGGGAGTCCGAGCCGACCCCGGACAGTCCGCAGGCAGCCGACCGTGGTGATGCCCGGCTGGACCTGCCCGTGGACGTCGCCGATCCGCAGGTTCCCCCGGGCGCGACCGCCACGGAGGGGGCCAGCGGGATACCCGCGACCGCCCTCGACGCCTACAAGCGTGCCGAGCTGTCGGTGGCCGCAGCGCTGCCCGGCTGCAAGCTGCCCTGGCAGCTGCTCGCCGGCATCGGCCGGGTCGAGTCCGTGCACGCCTCGGGCTACGGTCTCAAGGCCGACGGTTACACGGAGAAGCCGATCCGCGGCCCCCGCCTCGACGGCAACGGCTTCGCGGAGATCCGCGACACCGACAAGGGCGAGTGGGACGCGGACACCGAGTACGACCGGGCCGTCGGCCCACTGCAGTTCATCCCCTCCACGTGGAAGACCTGGGGCGCCGACGGGAACGGCGACGCCAAGCGCGATCCGAACAACATGTACGACGCGGCGCTGGGCGCGGGCCTCTACCTGTGCGCGGGCGACCGGGACCTCTCGAACCCGGCCAAGCTCGACTCGGCGATCCTCAGCTACAACAACTCGCGCGAGTACGTGAACACCGTGCTCGGCTACATGCGGCAGTACCAGGACGGCGGCACCACCGAGGTGCCGAACCCGCCCGTGGGCAACTACCCGACGGAGCCGCCGGGCACCCTGCCCACCCCCCAGCCGCAGCCCCAGCAGCAGAAGCCGGCCCCCGCCCCGAAGCCGACGCCCACGCCGACTCCGACCCCCACGCCGACTCCGACCCCGACCCCGACTCCGGCTCCGCGCCTGGCGGATCTGGCGGTGCTCGGCGGGCCCGGCCTCACGGCCGAGGCCGGGACGGCGTTCGCCGAGGTCCCGAGGGTCAAGGTGGTCCTCAGCGACGGCAAGCCCGCCGTCGGGCAGGAGGTCGTCTTCGCGGTCGAGGCCGACACCACCGGCGGCACCGCGTTCCCCCAGGCTCCGGCGAACTCGCTGGTGGTCAAGGCGGACGCCCAGGGCATGGCGGCCGCGCCGGGTCTGAAGGCGGGCCCCAAGGAGGGCACCTTCTCCTTGCGGATCACGGCCTACGACAAGGCGGGCAAGCTCTCGACGGCCTTCACCGGCACGGTCACGCCGAAGCCGTTCGCCGACCTGCTGGCCCGTCCGGACGGCTCGAAGCCGCTGGAGGCGGTCGCCGGTACGAGCGTCACGGGCGTCGAGGTCCTCGCCACGGCCAAGGGCAAGGCCGTGGCCGGTACGGAGGTCCGCACCGAGCTGGTCGTGAAGGACGCGGACGGCAAGTGGATGCCCGTGGACCCGGCGACCGCCAAGGGCCCGTACTTCAAGGACGAGACCGGCAAGAAGGTCTTCAGCCTGCCGCTGCTCACGGCGGGCGCCGACGGCAAGATCGCCCTGCCGGCGATCTTCACCGACGCCGACCTGGCCGCAGGGACGTACTCCCTGCGCCTGATCACCCCGCAGAACGTGACCCTGATCCTGGACATCAAGATCACGGCCCCGGCCACGGCCCCCACCCCCGCGACGGCCCCCACCCCGGCCACCGCCAAGTAACAGCAGACGAGGCCGCCCGGCACCGTGGAAACGGTGCCGGGCGGCCTCGTGCGTTGTCCGTCCTCATGGGGACGGACAAAGGCAGGAGCCCTGCCGCTCTGCTCGCGCAGAGGTGACAGGGCTCCTTGGGTACTGCTTATTCCAACCGCGATTAGGTTGGCCCAGGCGACTAGGCCGGGGTGACGTTCTCCGCCTGCGGGCCCTTCGGACCCTGCGTGACGTCGAAGTTCACCATCTGGTTCTCCTCGAGGGAGCGGAAGCCAGAGGCGTTGATCGCGGAGTAGTGGACGAAGACATCCGGGCCGCCGCCGTCCTGGGCGATGAAGCCGAAGCCCTTTTCAGCGTTGAACCACTTCACGGTTCCGGTAGCCATGAGCCCTCCTATGGGCCAAAGGGTCGCCCTGCTCCAGAACCTGCTAAGAAGTCTGAAAACTACAAAAGCCTGCGGGTCACATTCTCCGCAGGCCTCGTACTGCAAGGGAAACCAAACTGCAACTTGCGACGAGCCTAGCACGCACCCCGCGGCCGAGACCAGAGGGAAAGATCACGTCACTCGGACGTTTGAGACCCGTCGGAAGGCTGACGGAGATGCGGGGGCTAGTCTCGCGATGTGGACGTCTATCGCAGCCGGCCCCGCGTCGGCCACATTCAGTTCCTGAACTGCCTGCCCCTCTACTGGGGGCTGGCCAGAACCGGCACGCTGCTGGACCTGGAGCTGACCAAGGACAGCCCCGAGAAGCTCAGTGAGCGTCTCGTCCGGGGGGAGCTGGACATCGCCCCGATCACCCTCGTGGAGTTCCTCCGCAACGCCGACCAGCTCGTCGCCTTCCCCGACATCGCGGTCGGCTGCGACGGTCCCGTGATGTCCTGCGTGATCGTCTCGCAGGTGCCGCTGGAGCAGCTCGACGGAGCCCGCGTCGCCCTCGGCTCGACCTCTCGTACGTCCGTACGCCTCGCCCAGCTGCTGCTTTCCGAGCAGTACGGGGTCCAGCCCGACTACTACACCTGCCCGCCCGACCTCAGCGTGATGATGCAGGAGGCGGACGCGGCCGTGCTGATCGGCGACGCCGCACTGCGCGCCTCGCTCCACGACGCCCCCCGGCTCGGCCTGGCCGTGCACGACCTGGGGCAGATGTGGAAGGAGTGGACGGGACTGCCCTTCGTCTTCGCCGTCTGGGCCGCCCGCAAGGACTACCTCGTCCGCGAGCCCGTCGTCGTGCAGAAGGTCCACGAGGCGTTCCTCGCCTCCCGGGACGTGTCCCTGGAGGAGGTCACCAAGGTCGCCGAGCAGGCGGCCCGCTGGGAGGCCTTCGACGCGGAGCTGCTGGAGCGGTACTTCACGACGCTCGACTTCCGCTTCGGTCCGGAACAGCTCGCCGGCGTGAGGGAATTCGCACGCCGTACGGGTCCGACGACCGGGTACGCCTCGGATGTGACTCTGGAACTCCTGAACGCGGCCGTTCCGGAACACTGACCGGTTACCGTGCAGCGGGAATTCCCGCCCTTTCCCCCTTTCCGTATCCGCGAGGGGAATGCGAAGGGGTGCGGGATCCCTTCTCCTGTCCCGGCGGCACCACGTGACGCCCTAAGGTGCTGCTTGGTCAGATCAACGATCTCGGGGGATGGGGACGCGATGCAGTCGCTCGAAGCCGGTGAGCCGCGGACCATCGGCCCGTACCGACTGCTCGGCCGGCTCGGCGCGGGTGGCATGGGCCGGGTCTACCTGGGACGCAGCGCCGGCGGCCGGACCGTCGCCGTCAAGATCGTGCACCCGCACTTCGCCGCCGACGAGGAGTTCCGGGCCCGCTTCCGCCGCGAGGTCGAGGCCGCCCGGCGGGTGGGCGGCAAGTGGACCGCGCCCGTGCTCGACGCGGATCCGGAGGCTCCGGTGCCGTGGGTGGCCACCGGGTACGTGGCGGGCCCCTCCCTGGACCGGGCGCTGGCCGCGCACGGGCCGCTGCCCGAGGCCTCGGTACGGGCGATCGGCGCGGGGCTGGCCCGCGCCCTGGTGGCGGTGCACGGGCTGGGCCTCGTACACCGGGACGTGAAGCCGTCGAACGTGATGCTGACCCTCGACGGTCCCCGGCTGATCGACTTCGGGATCGCCAGGGCCACGGACGGCACGGCCTCGCTCACCTCCACCGGCGTCTCCGTCGGCTCGCCGGGCTACATGTCGCCCGAGCAGATCCTCGGCAAGGGGATCACCGGAGCGGCCGACGTGTTCTCGCTGGGGGCGGTACTGGCCTTCGCGGCGACCGGACGCCCGCCCTTCACCGGGGACAACTCGGCGACCCTCCTCTATAAGGTCGTCCACGAACCGCCCGAGCTCGGCGCGGTCCCTGCCGGGCAGCTGCGCGAGCTGATCGAGGCCTGCCTGGCCAAGACGGCCGCCGACCGGCCCGCCCCCGAGGCGATCGCGACGGCCCTCGACGGGGCCCTCCTCGCGCCGGGCTGGCTGCCCGCGCCCCTGGTGGAGGAGGCCAGCCGCGCGGCGGTGGCACTGCTCGACCTGGACGCCGATTCCTCCGGGGGCGATCCGGCTCCGGAACAGGGGTCGGGGCCGGTGCCGTTCACGGCCGCTTCCCACGGGGGCCCCGCGGGGGCCGGGTTCGGGTCGCCCGACCCGTCCTACGGGGGCCAGGGCCAGGCGGGCCCGTACGGCTCCTTCGGCGCGGCCGCCGGCGTGTACGGGAACCCGGCCGGGGCGAGGGGCGGCGGGGGCGCCGACGCCGGCCCCTCCGGCGGCCCGGGGTTCGGGTCCTCGGATCCCGCGTACGGGCAGGCCGCCGCGGCCGCCCGTACCGGGGGCCCGTACGGCCCCTACGGGTCGCCCACCGATACCGCCGGCGGGGGTGTGCCCGCGCCCCGGACCGCCCTCGACGGGCGGCAGGTCACCGTCAGCGCCGCCGGGCGGCGGTTCAGCTGCACCCTCGTGCTCGCCGCGGCCGCCGTACTGGCCGGGCTCTCCGGCGGGCTGTACGGGATGGGCCTGCTGCCCGGGCAAGGGGACGAGGGACGGGACCTCGCCGACGGCAGTTCGCGGCCCTCCACCGCGGCCTCCCCGGCGCCGGCCGCCACGCCGAGCGTGAAGGGCAGCGCCGACGCCACGCAGCCCCCCGAGGGGACCCGTGACGACGTCCCCGAAAAGCTCACCGGCACCTGGAAGGGCACGGTCACCACCGCCCGCATTGGGGTCCCCACCGAGTTCGAGATCACCATCAAGGCCGGCAAGGTCGGCGACGTCGTCGCCCGGGACAAATCGGTCCTGGCCGTCCTGGGCACCGACTGCAGCGGCGACTGGAAGCTCGCCTCCGCCACCGACCGTTCGCTCGTGCTGGACACCGCGGGCGGCCCCAACCCGGCTCCCGGGATCTGCTCCAACGGCTCCGCCGACGAGCGGTTCACCCTCAACGAGAACGGAACGCTGCACTACAAGTCAGGGGACGCCCCGGCCGGAAACCCCGAGGGCGACCTGACCCGTAGCCCCTGATCGCCGCCGACGGCCGCTGGCGTAGGCTGGATCGGTCCGTACCTCTTGACACACCGCCGAAAGGTGACGCACCGGTGACCGACCAGGCCGCTCTCCAGTCTGTCCTCGACCGCGCCGCCGCAGGGGGCCGGATCACCAAGGAAGAGGCGCTCGACCTCTACCGTCACGCGCCGCTGCACGCGCTCGGCCAGGCCGCCGACGCGGTGCGCCGCCGCCGCTACGCCGGCACCGAGCACATCGCCACGTACATCATCGAGCGGAACATCAACTACACGAACGTGTGCGTCACGGCGTGCAAGTTCTGCGCCTTCTACGCGGCCCCCAAGGACACGAAGAAGGGCTGGTCCCGCGACCTCGACGACATCCTGCGCCGCTGCGCGGAGACCGTGGAGCTCGGCGGCACGCAGATCATGTTCCAGGGCGGGCACCACCCGGACTACGGCGTCGAGTACTACGAGCACCACTTCTCCGCCATCAAGAAGGCCTTCCCGCAGCTGGTCATCCACTCCCTCGGCGCGTCCGAGGTCGAGCACATGGCCCGGATCTCGGGCGTCTCTGCGGAGGAGGCCATCAAGCGCATCCACGCCGCCGGCCTCGACTCCTTCGCCGGCGCCGGTGCCGAACTGCTGCCGGAGCGCCCGCGCAAGGCGATCGCCCCGCTGAAGGAGTCCGGCGAGCGCTGGCTGGAGATCATGGAGATCGCCCACGAGCTGGGCGTGGAGTCCACCTCCACGATGCTGATGGGCACCGGCGAGACCAACGCCGAGCGCATCGAGCACATCGCGATGATCCGGGACACGCAGGACCGCACGGGCGGCTTCCGCGCCTTCATCCCGTACACGTACCAGCCCGAGAACAACCACCTCAAGGGCCGCACCCAGGCGACGATCTTCGAGTACCTGCGCATGATCGCGATCGCGCGCCTCTTCCTCGACAACATCGCCCACATCCAGGGCTCCTGGCTCACCGTCGGCAAGGAAGCGGGCCAGCTCTCACTGCACTACGGCGCGGACGACCTCGGCTCGATCATGCTGGAGGAGAACGTCGTCTCCTCGGCCGGTGCCAAGCACCGCTCCAACCGCCAGGAGATCATCGACCTGATCCGCAAGGCGGGCCGCACCCCGGCGCAGCGCGCGACGACGTACGAGCACCTCCTGGTGCACGACGACCCGGCGAACGACCCGGCCGACGACCGCGTGGTGTCGCACATCTCCTCCACCGCCATCGAGGGCGGCACCGCGCACCCCGAGCTGAAGCTCATCTCCACGAACTGATGCGCACGCTGCACACCGCCGAACTGCTCGTCGCCGGGGCGGGATCGGCGCCGCTGCGCGACGGTGCGGTCCTGGTCGAGGGTGACCGGATCCTGGCGCTCGGCCCCTTCGCGGAACTCACCGAGCGGTACCCGCACGCGCGGGCCCGGCGCTGGCCCGGGGTGCTCACCCCGGGACTTCTGGTGCGCGGGGCGGACACGCTGCTGGAGCGGACGTACTACCCGGACGATCAGTACGAGACCAGCGGGGGCGGCACCGAACCGATCAGCGGGCCGGAAGCGCTCGAGGCCTTGGGGATGACCGAGGCGCGGTGGGGCAACAGCGCCCGGCGCGGCACCCAGAAGCTGCTGGCCCGCGGGGTGGTGGCGGTCGCCGGCCGCTTCACGGTGCCCGCGGTGCGCACGGCGGTGGTCCGCTCGGGTCTCACGGTCCTGCCGCCTGCGCCCTACGAGGGGTTGCCCGCCCTGGACCCGCTCGCCGGGCGGGAGAGGGCCGAGGAGGCCTTCCACGGGGTCCTGGAGCCGGGCGCCGCGGCCCGGTTCGCGGTCTTCGCGGTCGCGGACCTGGACGTACTGCCGACGGAGGGCGCGACCACGTGCGTGGCCACCGTCATCGGGGGCCGGCTGCTGCACCGCCGTCGTTGAGGCGGGCGTCCTGGCGGATGTCCCGCAGGGGGTCCTGGCCGACGTCCTGCTGGGTGTCCCGGCGGGCGAGGGCGGCGAGCAGGCAGGCTTGCAGGCGGCTGATGCCGCCCAGCTTGGCCCGTATGTTGACCACGTGGAACTTGACCGTACTGACGGACAGTTGCAGCTCGGCGGCGAGTTCCCGGTTGGATGCGCCGGTGGCCAGGCACAGGAACACGGCCGACTCCTGCTCCGTCAGCTGGGCCTGCGGCGCCCCGTGGGCGTCGGGGGTGTCGTGGGCGCCGGGGGTCTCAGGGGTCTCGGGGGTTTCGTACGAGGGGAACCACGCGGGGACGGTGAAGCTGACGACGCGCACGTTTTCGACTCCTCGCCCCCGGCCGGGCCATCCGCCGGCCGGCTCTCCCGGTTAAGGGACGCTCGGGCCGGACAGATAAGTTCCGTCGGCGTCGAACGGCCAGGCGTTGGACTTGCATCCGAGCAGGCCCTTGATCTGCTGCATCATCGCGGGCGCCGGCTTGTCCGGGCCGGGGCAGGTCTCGTGGTCGTGGCCGAGTTCGTGCCCGACCTCGTGGTTGACGATCAGCGCCCGGTACTCCTCGACGGGGCCGCTGAACTGCGGTGACCCCTCCTGCCAGCGCTTGAGGTTGACCACGACGGTGTGCCCGGCCCGGCAGTTGGTCTCGCCGATCAGCTCGGGGGTGACCACCTCGCACAGGCGGTCGGTGGTCGTGGGCGTCGCGATCTTCACGGTGAAGTCCACCGGTTCGCCCGGTCCGGCGAGCCGGAAGCCGTACTTCGGGTCCCTGGTCCAGCCGCGCGGGTCCCCGAGGATGGCCTCGACGGAGCGGGCGGCGGAGTCCGGGTCGACCCCGCTGCCCTCCTCGACCTCGATCCGCCAGCGCAGGGCGGGCCCCTTGCCGTGCGCCGTGCCGGAGGCGCCCGAGGCCCGGAAGGTGCCCGGCCCGGAGACCGGTACCGGCGCGGAGGGCTTGGGGCTGGGGGCGGCGGGCGTGGGCGAGCTCGGCTGCTGGGGGGAGGGGGAGCCGGAGGGTCTCGCCGGTGCGGGGGAGCGTCTGCCGCCCTGCGCTGCCGCGTCCGAGCCCTCGGAGGCCTCCCCGTCCTGCTGGTCGGGCCGGGCCGCCACCGGCCGTCCGTCCGCCGTCGTGGCCGCGTCGTCGCCCGTTGCCATCGCGTACGCGGTCGCCGAGACCGCGACGAGGGCCGCCGAACCGAGGATGAACGTACGCCGCAGCCGCTTGCGCCGCTCGGCCCGGCGCTGGGCGCGCGGGCTGAGGCGGGAGCGACCGGTGGAATGGCCTGCCGGCATCGTGAAGCCCTTTGCTCATGGCGGCCGCCACGGATCCGGCCGCTGGTCAGGCCCATGATCCAATGGGTGACCGTCACCGGGCCGCACCACCCCCAGTCAACGTTCCCAGGGGCCCCGGGCGTAACTGTCCTTCGGGCCAGTTGTCCGGTTCCCCCCGGCCGTGGGGCCCGTCCCCCCGGCCGCGCCCGGCCTGAGAGGATGGGCCCGTACCCGCATCCGCACGCACACCGAGGGGCGAACACCAGTGACAAGGGCTTCCCTGGACAAGCAGCCGCACGAAGTCGCCTCCATGTTCGACGGGGTCGCGGCGAACTACGACCTCACCAACGACGTCCTCTCCCTCGGGCAGGCCCGGATCTGGCGCAAGGAGGTGGCCAAGGCGGTCGGCGCGCGCCCCGGGCACAAGGTCCTCGACCTGGCCGCCGGGACCGCGACCTCCTCGCTGCCCTTCGCCGCGACCGGCGCGTACGTGGTCCCCTGCGACTTCTCGCTGGGCATGCTGCGGGAGGGCAAGAAGAAGCACTCCTGGCTGCCGCTGACCGCCGGGGACGCGACGAAGCTGCCCTTCAAGGACGAGGTCTTCGACACCGTGACGATCTCCTTCGGGTTGCGCAACGTCCAGGACACCGACACCGCGCTGCGCGAGCTGTACCGGGTGACCAAGCCCGGCGGCCAGGTCGTCATCTGCGAGTTCTCGCAGCCCACATGGGCGCCGCTGCGCACCGTGTACACCGAGTACCTGATGCGGGCCCTGCCGCCGGTGGCCCGCGCGGTGTCCTCGAACCCCGACGCGTACGTGTACCTCGCCGAGTCCATCCGCGAGTGGCCGGACCAGCCGGCGCTGGCGGGGCTGCTGCAGAAGGCCGGCTGGTCCAAGGTCGCCTGGCGCAACCTCAGCGGCGGCATCGTGGCGCTCCACCGGGGCATCAAGGACTGACCTGTGGACGCTATCCCGTTCGACTACGCAGGGCTGCTGGAGCGGATCGCGGCCGACACCGCGCCGCTGGTGGGCAGCGGCACTCCCGCCGAGTACATCCCGGCGCTCGCGTCCATGGACCCCGGGCAGTTCGGCATGGCCGTCGCCGACCTCGACGGCAACGTCTTCGGGGTCGGGGACTGGCAGGTCCCCTTCTCCACCCAGTCCATCACCAAGGTCTTCGCGCTCGCCCTGGCGCTGGCCGAGGGCGGTGACGGCCTGTGGGAGCGGGTCGGACGGGAGCCGTCCGGCAACCCGTTCAACTCGCTCGTGCAGCTGGAGTACGAGAACGGCATCCCGCGCAATCCGTTCATCAACGCGGGTGCGCTGGTGGTCACGGACCGGCTGCAGACCCTGACGGGTGACGCGAGCAGCGAACTGCTCGGCTTCCTGCGGGCGGAGAGCGGCAATCCGGACATCGGCTTCGACGCGGAGGTCGCCGCGTCCGAGCAGGAGCACGGCGACCGCAACGCCGCCGTCGCCCACTTCATGGCCTCGTACGGGAACATCGACAACCCCGTGCCGGCGCTGCTGGACCACTACTTCTGGCAGTGCTCGATCGAGATGAGCTGCGCGGATCTGGCGCGTGCCGGGCTCTTCCTGGCCCGGCACGGGCTGCGGGCGGACGGGTCGCGGCTGCTGACGCGCAGCGAGGCCAAGCAGATCAACGCGGTGATGATGACCTGCGGGACGTACGACGCGGCGGGCGAGTTCGCGTACCGGGTGGGCCTGCCGGGCAAGAGCGGCGTCGGCGGCGGCATCGTGGCGGTCGTCCCGGGCCAGTGCGTCCTGGCCGTCTGGAGCCCGGGCCTCGACCCCCAGGGCAACTCGGTGGCGGGCGTGGCGGCCCTGGACCGCTTCACGACCCTGACGGGCTTGTCGGTGTTCTGAGCCGGTCCCCTGCCGGGGTCGCCGGGCGTGGCGCCGTTGCCGGGGGCGCTGCCCCCGGACCCTCCCCCAGACTCCGTCCGGGGGACCCCCGCGCCTCGAACGCCGACGGGGCTGGGTTGTGCCAGGCAGGCAGCATCAGCCGAATCCAGCCCCGCCGGCGTTCGAGGCGCGGGGTCTGGGCGGAGCCCCAGGGTCTTTGAGCCGCGCCGGCGATTGAGGCGCGGGGGGCCTGGGGGCGGAGTCCCACAGTTCCGGGAAGGGGCGGGGTGGGGGAAGGCTCCGCGCAGCGGCCCGGTCAGCCGGGCTGGAGCGACAGCTCGTAGCGGCGGCCGTATTGGGTGCCGCTCGGGAGGAGGAACCGTTCCGCCAAGGTCATGCCGAGCCGCTCGGCCACGGCTATCGAGCGGACGTTCTCGTCGTTGATCATCGCCACGACGTGCGGGAGCCCGGCCTCCCGCACCCGCTCCAGCGTGGCGAGCGCGGCAGCGTACGCGTACCCCTGCCCCCAGTGCCGCCGCCCCAGCCGCCACCCGATCTCGATCTGCCCGACCGGGCCCCACTCCTTCTCCGCGGGCCACGGCTGCGCGCCGGTGAAGCCGATCACCGTGCCCTCCTCGTCCAGCAGCGTCCACAGGCAGTAGCCGAGCTGTGCGTCGTGCATGCGCTGGCGCGCGGTGAACTCCTCGTACAGCGACACCTCGGCGGGACCGCCGAGGAACTCCATGACCTCGGGATCGTCGAAGACGTGGTGCCAGGCCCGCGCGTCCTCGTCGGTGGGCACGCGGAGCTGTACGGCGGGGAGCGGCCGGGTCGGCGAGGTGGTCATCGGGGGCAGCCCTTCGGTTCGCTATCTCTCTCGCTGCATAGACTGCACATGTCCGGTGCCGTTGGGCACCCTTTATCGAGTATCGAGCCTTCGGGAGACCCCGCAGTGACCGAGCCCCTCTCCGAACACTCCGCGGACGTGATCGTCGTCGGGGCCGGGCCCGCCGGCTCGACCACCGCCTACTACCTCGCCAAGGCCGGGCTGGACGTCCTGCTGCTGGAGAAGACGGCTTTCCCGCGCGAGAAGGTCTGCGGCGACGGGCTGACGCCGCGCGCCACCAAGCAGCTGGTGGCGATGGGCATCGACGTCTCCGAAGAGGCCGGCTGGCTCCGCAACAAGGGCCTGCGCATCATCGGCGGCGGACAGCGGCTCCAGCTGGACTGGCCGGAACTCGCCTCCTTCCCGGACTACGGACTCGTCCGCAAGCGCGACGACTTCGACGAGATCCTGGCCCGCCAGGCACAGAAGGCCGGCGCCCGGCTGTACGAGCGCTGCAACGTCGGCGAGCCGGTCCGTGACCCGCGCACCGGGCACATCACCGGTGTGCAGGCGAAGCTGGGCGAGGAGAAGACGCCCGTCACCTTCCACGCCCCGCTGGTCGTCGCCGCCGACGGCAACTCCTCCCGGCTGTCCCTCGCCATGGGCCTGCACCGGCGCGAGGACCGCCCGATGGGCGTCGCCGTCCGTACGTACTTCACCTCTCCCCGGCACGACGACGACTACCTGGAGTCCTGGCTGGAGCTGTGGGACCGGCGCGGTCCCCAGGACCGGCTGCTGCCCGGCTACGGCTGGATCTTCGGCATGGGCGACGGCACGTCCAACGTCGGCCTCGGCATCCTCAACTCCTCCTCCGCCTTCAAGGAGCTGGACTGGCGCGAGGTCCTCAAGGCCTGGTGCGCGTCCATGCCGGAGGACTGGGGCTACACCCCCGAGAACATGACGCACCCGATCCGCGGCGCGGCCCTGCCGATGGCCTTCAACCGGCAGCCGCACTACACCAAGGGCCTGCTGCTCGTCGGTGACGCGGGCGGCCTCGTCAACCCGTTCAACGGCGAGGGCATCGCCTACGCCATGGAGTCGGGCCAGATCGCGGCCGACGTCATCGTGCAGGCGCACGCCCGGGCCACCCCGGCCCACCGCGAACTGGCGCTGCACAACTACCCGAAGGTGCTCAAGGAGACCTACGGCGGCTACTACACGCTGGGCCGCGCCTTCGTGAAGCTGATCGGCAACCCGAAGGTCATGAAGGTCGCCGCGCAGCGCGGCCTGACCCACCCGGTGCTGATGAAGTTCACGCTGAAGATGCTGGCCAACCTGACCGACCCGACGGGCGGCGACGCGATGGACCGCATCATCAACGGCCTCTCGAAGGTGGCTCCGAAGGCCTGACGCAGCTCGGGCGTGCTCAGTCGGAAGAACGGGCGGGCCGGGCGGGGGGTTCCCCGCCGCGGCCCGCTTCCGTTTCCGGGTCCGTGCCGCCGTGCACCGTGCGCACGCACTTGGCCAGCAGCACCAGACCACACAGCAGCAGCGCGCCCGACGCGCTCCAGCCGAGCCCCAGCGTGAGGGCGTTGCCCGGCTTCTGCCAGGGGCGGGCGGTGGTCAGCAGCCAGCCGCCGACGCCGAGGAGGCCGAGTCCGAGCGCGGCCGGCCCGGCGGTGGGATCGCCGACGCCGTGGTACTCGTACGGATTCAGTTTCACGGGACCACCACCTCCAAGGTCGAGCGGTCGGAACGAGCCACCGCTGCCCTCATCTTCGCAGGGCTCCGGCCGGTTCGACACGGGCTGCCCGCGAGGCGGGACAGAGCCCGGCCCACGGGCGTCCCGCCGGTCCGCTCCAGCACGCCGACGAGCGTGGTGTCCGCGATCCTGACCGCGCCGCTCAGCACTCATCTCGCAGGCCGGCACTTCTTCAACGCGTCGGCGTGGTCGCGCTTGAGCGAGGACCACTGCTCGGGAGTGCCCTTGGTCTCGTCCGTCTCGCCGGTGACCGGGTCCGGGTCCGGGTACCAGGAGAGACCCTCGGCGCGCAGACAGGCGGCTTGCTCCTGTGCGGCGGCGAGCTGCTCGGGGCCGGCCGGCTCGGGCTCCGGCCGCGAAGGCAGCACGGACTCACAGGCCTTGTGCGCCTCTTCGTTCCAGGGCTTCGACTTGTCCTCGCGAGGCGCCCCGTAATCCGTGTGGACGATGTCCACTCCCTGCTTCTTCAAGCAGTCGTAGTACCTGATCTCCTCCGCGGTGGGCGGTGGACTGTCACTCGCCTCGGGTTCATTGTTCCCGCCTCCGCATCCCGTCAGTGAAATGCATATGAGGAGCAGCGGGGCGAAAAGGCGTGCGTGCACGGCAGGAGTTCCCTTGCGGCGGTAGAAGTGGGATCGGCGCGCCCGTGCGAGAAATGCGAGGAGAGCACGCCGGGCGATAGTAGGTAGTCAGGAGGGTGCGCACAAGTTCCCCGTCAGTAACCGAAGATGACTGTCCATCAGGTGAGAAGGACTTGGTCGGACGGCATTTATGGCTGTTGAATCCGCGCCGGGCGATGAGTCGTGATCAAGGTCCGGCTCGGCGCCGTCATTTCATCCGCAGAGGCGAGGAGCACATCATGAACAAGGCAATGCGTACGCTGGCTTCCGGCTGTGTCACGGCCGTATCGGTAAGCGCACTTCTTCTGGCAGCGGCCGGGCCGTCGGCTGCCATGGGCAAGGACGGCATTTTGCAGACCGATGAGTTCGGTCTTTTCTACAATCAGTACCAGTCCGGTTGTGTCTTCGACCTGTACGGCGAGGATCTGAACTTCAACAACGACTATTTCAAGAGCGGATGCACGGGTGGCACGTCCCTCGTGAACGACAACACCGAGTCCTACTGGAACCGGGACGTCTACGCGTGGAAGGTCGGCACCGACGCCAACCTCGACGGCAATGTGGGCGAGCTCCCGTCGGGTTACTCGGGCAACGCCTCCCTCACCTTCAAGAACAAGATCAGCTCGGCCACCTTCACCCTCCACGCCTGATCCGGACGAAGGAGTTCCGAGCGATGCGCACCGTCCTCCGCCTCCGGTCGGCCTCCCCGGCCGTCCTGCTGGCCACGCTCCTGGTCGGCTGCTCCGGTGCCGGGGGCGCCGGGGGCGGAGAGCCGGAGCTCGGCCCCGTGGCGGTCAACCCGCCGACGGCCGGGCTGTCCTTCCCCATGGACACGTACACCGACACCGACGCCGAGCGGCTGCGGATGGGCCGGGTCCAGCAGACGCTGGTCGCCCGGTGCATGGCCCGGTTCGGGTTCACGTACGAGGGCGTCCAAGGGGGCGGGACATCCGCCGGCGGGCCCGAGGACAGGCACCGGTATCTCTTCGGCCTGGCCGATCCGGCGTTCGCGGCGGCCCACGGGTACGACAAGTCGGCGGGCGGGGGGACACCGGCCAAGCCTCCGGCCCCGCAGCTGAGCGACAGCGCGTACGTCGTCATGAACGGCGAACAGCGGGGCGCTCAGGGCGGGAAGATCCCCGACGCGAAGTCCGAGGAGGAGGCCGCACAGGTGGACAGCGGTCTGTCGGCGGCCGGGCAGAAGGTGCCGGCCGGCGGATGCGGGCGGGAGGGCTACCGGAAGCTGTACGCCCCGACCAAGGACAGCGTCGACCTGCTCTTCGCGTTCGGGCTGGCCTCCGAGGCCCACGACCGCTCCAAGCAGGACTCCCGGGTCGTCGACGTGCTCAAGAAATGGTCGGCATGTATGAACAAGTCGGGATACGGCGGGATCGGTACGCCCTATGAGGTCGTCGAGAAGCTCGGCCTGGAGAACGAGACGGGCGGCGCGAAGGCCGTCACGGCGGCCACGGCGGACGTCGCGTGCAAGCGCGAGGTGAACCTGGTCGGGATCTGGGCAGCGGTCGAGAAGGCCTATCAGGAGCGGCTCGTGGAGGAGCACGCCGAGACGCTCGCCCTGTACGCGAAGCAGCGCGAGGCGCGCTTCAAACTGGCGGCGAGCCTCGCCTGAGGAACGCCGAAGGGCCGGTACTCCACCCCCGAGCGGGGGAGTACCGGCCCTTCGTGCGTTCTGGGACGGCTCGGCTCAGACGGCCCGGACATCCCGCACCGCGCGGACCGTCAGAGGACGCGGACGGCGCCCGTCGGCCGGTCGTAGCTCAGGCTGCGCTCGACGATGCCCGTGCTGGGGTTCTGCGCGCCGACGAACTTGCCGCCGCCGACGTAGATGGCGACGTGGTACGCGCTGCCCTTGGAGCCCCAGTACAGGATGTCACCCGGCTGCAGGGCGCTCAGCGAGACCGAGGTGCCGGCCGAGGACTGCGCCTGCGACATGCGCGGCAGGGAGATGCCGGCCTGGCGGTAGGCGGCCTGGACGAGGCCCGAGCAGTCGAACGAGGACGGGCCGGTGCCGCCCATGACGTACGCCTTGCCGACCTGCGCGCGGGCGAAGTTCACGATGGCGGCGGCGGAGCCGGTCGCCGGGGCGGCCACGGAGGCGCCCGAGCCGTCGCTGGAGGTCGCGCCGGAGGACTTGGTCGAGAGCGTGGCACGCGCGGAGGAGCGGTTCGCGCGCTCGGCCTCAGCCTTGCGGTCCGCCTCTTCCTGGGCCTTCTTCTCGGCGTCGGCCTTCTGCTGGGCGTCTTCCTTGGCCTTCTTCGCCTCGGCGGCGGCGCCGGTGCGGGCGCTCTCCTCCTGGGCGGTCAGTTCGCCCTCGACGGCCGCGGCGCGGGTGTTCTCGGCGGCCGTGGTGACGGCGGAGGCGACCTCTGCGGCAAGGTCCAGGTTGAGGACCGGCATTTCGAGCGTCGTCTCGGCCACGGGCTCGGCGGACGGGGACGCGCTCGCGGTGCCGGCCATGGCGAGGGTGCTGAGGACGCCACCGGCAACTCCGGCGCGGACCGCGAGCTTCGAGGCGCTGCGGCGGGGCTTCCGGTGGCTGGGTATGTGAGCGGTGTGGGACATGAGGACAACCGCTATCAGGGCGTCCGGGTTCCCTTCAAGAAACGTGGCTTGCGCCACAGTTGCGCGCGAATGGCACTAACCGGGCGCGTCGCGAGCCTTATTGACGCCGTAACGGGCGAAACGGACACGTCTTCACAAGGCTGTGATCATGGGTTATCCGAAATAAGTCCGAATTGATCCGCGGACTACCATCCCGCCGCACAGATGGCCAAGCCCTCTTTCGGAAGCATCAATTCAGAGTGGCGCAGGTCACAGGAGCGTCACGTTGTGCGGACGCTGTGGTCCGTCCGTGATCTCGCTGTGAACTGTCCGGCCGGTTCGTGAACGGATGCACGCGGCCGGCGGCGCCTCGGGACCCGCGTCTGCCCCGCGTCCACCTCCGTACACGTGGGCTCCCCCGACCGGGCGAAGCCGATCCCTTTATCACCTCGCTGCCGTCGTTGCCAATTTGCCTGCACTGGCCATCATTTGATAATGCGCAACCCCTCCTACCTGCGGTAACGAGGTGGGATGTCACCTTTGGTGATCATGTGGATGCTTCGCGTATGAAGATCACCGCTCATCGGACTTCATGATCGTTCGTCGGGTGGTGGAGATCACAAACTCGGTGTTGCAACCCGTGTCGCAGATCACAGAGGAGCAGGCATAAGATGCCCACCAGTCCGGCTTGTGAACTGCCTCACATGCAAGCGCTCGATCAGAAGCGTGATCTTCGCGAGGTGGGACGCGGCGCCGGTGCAGCGGTCCAACGGTCAAGGACGACTGGAAGGAGCGAGGAGCGTGAATGCGTACGCACCCATCCTCGTGCTCGGCGCCCTCGGCGCAGGGTTTGCGATCTTCTCCGTGGTCATGGCCACGCTGATCGGCCCAAAACGGTACAACCGGGCAAAGCTTGAGGCATACGAGTGCGGCATCGAGCCGACTCCGGTGCCGGCCGGCGGCGGTCGCTTCCCCATCAAGTACTACCTGACGGCGATGCTCTTCATCGTCTTCGACATCGAGGTTGTCTTCCTCTACCCCTGGGCCGTCACCTTCGACTCCCTGGGGATCTTCGGGCTCGTCGAGATGCTGCTCTTCGTGCTCACCGTCTTCGTCGCCTACGCCTACGTCTGGCGCCGCGGCGGCCTGGAATGGGACTGAGGGGCTGAATTTTCCATGGGACTGGAAGAGAAGCTGCCGAGCGGCTTTCTGCTGACCACCGTCGAACAGGCCGCGGGCTGGGTGCGCAAGTCATCCGTCTTCCCCGCGACCTTCGGCCTGGCGTGCTGCGCCATCGAGATGATGACCACCGGAGCGGGCCGGTACGACCTGGCCCGCTTCGGCATGGAGGTCTTCCGCGGCTCGCCGCGCCAGGCCGATCTGATGATCGTGGCGGGCAGGGTCAGCCAGAAGATGGCACCGGTGCTGCGGCAGGTGTACGACCAGATGCCCGCTCCCAAATGGGTCATCTCCATGGGGGTTTGCGCATCTTCAGGCGGAATGTTCAATAACTACGCGATTGTCCAAGGCGTCGACCACATCGTTCCCGTGGACATCTACCTCCCCGGCTGCCCGCCGCGCCCCGAGATGCTGATGGACGCGATCCTCAAGCTCCACCAGAAGATCCAGGGCTCCAAGCTCGGCGTGAACCGGGAAGAGGCGGCCCGCGAGGCGGAGGAGGCGGCCCTCAAGGCCCTCCCCATCATCGAGATGAAGGGGCTGCTCCGGTGAGTGAGACCCGCGAACCCAACCCCGACAAGGAACTCAGCCGCCAGAACCTCCCCGGCCAGCGCGGGGACCACGGCGAGGAGGTCCGCGTCCAGCGCGGCATGTTCGGCGCCCGGAACGGCGGCGACACCTCCGGCTACGGCGGCCTCGTGCGCTCCGTACGCCTGCCCGGCCCGGCCGTCCGCCCGTACGGGTCCTACTTCGACGAGGTGGCCGACGAACTCGAGGGCGCCCTGGAAGAGCAGGACCTGGTCCCCGAGAACGCCATCGAGAAGACGGTGGTCGACCGGGGCGAGCTGACCTTCCACATCGACCGCGAGCACCTCGTCCGGGTCGCGAGCACCCTGCGCGACGATCCCGCCCTGCGCTTCGAGCTGTGCACCGGCGTCTCCGGCGTGCACTACCCGCAGGACAAAGGCCGCGAGCTGCACGCCGTCTACCACCTGCGCTCGCTCACCCACGGCCGCGTCCTGCGGCTGGAGGTGTCCGTACCGGACAGCGACCCGCACGTCCCTTCGCTCGTCTCCGTCTACCCGACCAACGACTGGCACGAGCGTGAGACGTACGACTTCTTCGGGCTGATCTTCGACGGGCACCCGGCCCTCACCCGGATCATGATGCCGGACGACTGGCAGGGCTTCCCGCAGCGCAAGGACTACCCGCTCGGCGGCATCGCCGTCGAGTACAAGGGCGCCCAGATCCCGGCTCCCGACCAGCGGAGGTCGTACAGCTGATGAACACCCCGAACGCATCGCACCACGCCTCCTCCCGGGAGACCACCGAAGGCCTCGTCTACACCGTCACCGGCGGCGACTGGGACGAGGTCGTCCAGTCCGCGGCCCGTGCCGACGACGAGCGGATCGTCGTCAACATGGGCCCCCAGCACCCGTCCACCCACGGAGTGCTCCGCCTGATCCTGGAGATCGACGGCGAGACGGTCACCGAGGCCCGCTGCGGCATCGGCTACCTGCACACCGGCATCGAGAAGAACCTCGAATACCGGAACTGGACGCAGGGCACCACCTTCGTCACGCGCATGGACTACCTGACGCCGTTCTTCAACGAGACGGCGTACTGCCTCGGCGTCGAGAAGCTGCTCGGCATCACCGACCAGATCCCGGACCGCGCCACCGTCATCCGCGTCCTGCTGATGGAGCTCAACCGGCTCTCCTCCCACCTGGTGTGCATCGCCACCGGCGGCATGGAGCTCGGCGCGACCACGATCATGATCTACGGCTTCCGCGACCGCGAGCTGATCCTCGACATCTTCGAGCTGATCACCGGACTGCGCATGAACCACGCGTTCGTCCGCCCCGGCGGCCTCGCGCAGGACCTGCCCCCGGGCGCCGTCGACCAGCTGCGCGAGTTCGTGAAGACCATGAAGAAGAACCTGCCGGAGTACGACAAGCTCGCCACCGGCAACCCCATCTTCAAGGCCCGCATGCAGGACGTCGGCTACCTCGACCTCACCGGCTGCATGGCGCTCGGCGCCACCGGCCCGATCCTGCGCTCCGCGGGCCTGCCCCACGACCTGCGCAAGTCGGATCCGTACTGCGGTTACGAGACCTACGAGTTCGACGTGCCGACCACCGACAGCTGCGACTCCTACGGGCGGTTCCTGATCCGCCTGGAGGAGATGCGCCAGTCGCTGCGCATCGTCGAGCAGTGCCTGGCCCGGCTGGAGCCGGGTCCGGTGATGGTCGCCGACAAGAAGATCGCCTGGCCGGCGCAGCTGGCGATGGGCCCGGACGGCCTCGGCAACTCGCTCGACCACATCAAGAACATCATGGGCACCTCCATGGAGGCCCTCATCCACCACTTCAAGCTGGTGACCGAGGGCTTCCGGGTACCGGCCGGGCAGGCGTACAGCGCCGTCGAGTCGCCGAAGGGCGAGCTCGGCGTGCACGTCGTCTCCGACGGCGGCACCCGCCCGTACCGGGTCCACTTCCGCGACCCGTCCTTCACCAACCTGCAGGCCATGGCCGCGATGTGCGAGGGCGGCCAGGTCGCCGACGTCATCGTCGCCGTCGCCTCCATCGACCCCGTGATGGGAGGCGTCGACCGATGACCGACATCCAGTTGGGGATGCCCCAGCTTCCCGCCCCCGACTTCCCGGCCGAGGTACGCGCCCGGCTCGAAGCGGACGCGCGGGAAGTCATCGCCCGCTACCCCGACAGCCGCTCCGCGCTGCTGCCCCTGCTGCACCTCTGCCAGTCGGAGGAGGGCCACGTCTCGCGCACGGGCATCCGCTTCTGCGCCGACGTACTGGGCCTGACCACCGCCGAGGTCACGGCCGTCGCGACCTTCTACACGATGTACCGGCGCAAGCCCTCCGGGGACTACCAGGTCGGCGTGTGTACGAACACCCTGTGCGCGGTCATGGGCGGCGACGCCATCTTCGAGGAGCTCAAGGAGCACCTGGGGGTCGGCAACAACGAGACCACCCCCGACGGCAAGGTCACGCTGGAGCACATCGAGTGCAACGCGGCCTGCGACTTCGCCCCCGTGGTGATGGTCAACTGGGAGTTCTTCGACAACCAGACGCCCGAGTCCGCCAAGGCCATGGTCGACGACCTCCTGGCGGGCCGCGAGGTCTCCCCGACCCGGGGCGCGCCGCTGTGCACGTACAAGGAGACCGCCCGGATCCTGGCCGGTTTCCCCGACGAGCGCGAGGGTGCGGTCGAGGCCACCGGCGGCGCCGGCCCCGCCTCCCTGATCGGGCTGCGCATCGCCCGGGGCGAGTCCCCGCACACCCCGATCGTCCACCCGCGTGGCGAAGCGCGTGGCGACACCACCACCGAGGGAGGGGAGTGATGACCGTGTCGACTGAACTGAGCAAGAACGGCACCAGCCCGGAGAAGCTCCTCTCACCCGTCCTTTCGGCCTTCTGGGACGAGCCGGAGTCGTGGACGCTGGAGACCTACCGGCGCCACGAGGGCTACGAGGGCCTGCGCAAGGCCCTCGCGATGACCCCGGACGACCTCATCGCGTACGTGAAGGACTCGGGCCTGCGCGGACGCGGCGGCGCGGGCTTCCCCACCGGAATGAAGTGGCAGTTCATCCCGCAGGGCGACGGAAAGCCGCACTACCTCGTCGTGAACGCGGACGAGTCGGAACCGGGAACCTGCAAGGACATCCCCCTTCTCTTCGCCAACCCGCACTCCCTCATCGAGGGAATGATCATCGCGTGCTACGCGATCCGCTCGCAGCACGCCTTCATCTACCTGCGCGGCGAGGTGGTGCCGGTCCTGCGGCGCCTGCACCTGGCGGTCCGTGAGGCGTACGAGGCCGGTTACCTCGGGAAGGACATCCTGGGGAGCGGGCTCGACCTCGACATCACGGTGCACGCGGGGGCGGGCGCGTACATCTGCGGCGAGGAGACGGCTCTGCTCGACTCCCTCGAAGGCCGGCGCGGTCAGCCCCGGCTGCGTCCCCCCTTCCCTGCCGTGGAGGGGCTCTACGCGTGCCCCACTGTCGTCAACAACGTGGAGTCGATCGCCTCGGTTCCCGCGATCCTGCACAAGGGCAAGGACTGGTTCAAGGCGATGGGGACGGAGAAGTCCCCCGGTTTCACGCTGTATTCGCTCTCCGGGCACGTGGCCGGCCCCGGCCAGTACGAGGCGCCGCTCGGGATCACCCTGCGCCAGCTGCTCGACATGAGCGGCGGGATGCGGCCCGGACACCGGCTGAAGTTCTGGACCCCGGGCGGATCCTCCACCCCGATGTTCACGGACGAGCACCTCGACGTCCCGCTCGACTACGAGGGCGTGGGCGCGGCCGGCTCGATGCTCGGCACGAAGGCGCTCCAGTGCTTCGACGAGACGACCTGCGTGGTGCGGGCCGTCACGCGGTGGACCGAGTTCTACGCCCACGAGTCCTGCGGCAAGTGCACCCCGTGCCGCGAAGGCACGTACTGGCTGGTCCAGTTGCTCCGCGACATCGAGGCCGGCAAGGGCGTCATGTCCGACCTCGACAAGCTGAACGACATCGCCGACAACATCAACGGCAAGTCCTTCTGCGCGCTCGGCGACGGCGCGGCCAGCCCGATCTTCTCCTCGCTCAAGTACTTCCGCGAGGAGTACGAGCAGCACATCACGGGCAAGGGCTGCCCCTTCGACCCCAGGAAGTCGACCCTCTGGGCTGACACGGAGGTGACCGCATGACCGTCGCCAGTAACGCTCCCGCCGGTGGCGGAGGGGCTGCCGGGCGGCCGCAGGACGCCGAGAACACGGTCTCGCTGACCATCGACGGGGCCGAGCTCTCGGTTCCCAAGGGCACCCTCGTCATCCGGGCCGCCGAGCAGCTCGGCATCGAGATCCCCCGGTTCTGCGATCACCCGCTCCTCTCCCCGGCCGGCGCCTGCCGCCAGTGCATCGTCGAGGTCGAGGGCCAGCGCAAGCCGATGGCCTCCTGCACCATCACCTGCACCGACGGCATGGTGGTCAAGACCCAGCTCACCTCCCAGGTCGCCGACAAGGCCCAGCGCGGGGTGATGGAGCTGCTGCTCATCAACCACCCGCTGGACTGCCCGGTCTGCGACAAGGGCGGCGAGTGCCCGCTGCAGAACCAGGCGATGTCGCACGGCAACGCGGAATCCCGTTTCGACGGGCTCAAGCGGACGTACGAGAAGCCGGTCCCGATCTCCACCCAGGTGCTCCTGGACCGCGAACGGTGCGTGCTGTGCGCGCGCTGCACCCGTTTCTCCAACGAGATCGCCGGTGACCCGATGATCGAGCTGCTGGAGCGCGGCGCGCTCCAGCAGGTCGGCACCGGCGAGGGCGACCCGTTCGAGTCGTACTTCTCCGGCAACACCATCCAGATCTGCCCGGTGGGCGCCCTCACCTCCGCCGCGTACCGGTTCCGCTCCCGCCCCTTCGACCTCGTCTCCTCCCCGAGCGTGTGCGAGCACTGCGCGGGCGGCTGCGCGACCCGGACCGACCACCGCCGCGGCAAGGTGCTGCGCCGGCTGGCCGCGGAGGACCCCGAGGTCAACGAGGAATGGGTCTGCGACAAGGGCCGCTTCGGGTTCCGCTACGCGCAGCTGCGGGACCGGCTCACCACCCCGCTGGTGCGCAACGCCGCCGGGGTCCTGGAGCCGGCGAGCTGGCCCGAGGCCCTGGAGGCCGCGGCGAACGGCCTCGCCGCCGCGCGCGGCCGGGCCGGAGTGCTGACCGGCGGCCGGCTCACCGTCGAGGACGCCTACGCGTACGCCAAGTTCGCCCGGGTGGTGCTCGACACCAACGACATCGACTTCCGGGCCCGCGTGCACAGCGCGGAGGAGGCCGACTTCCTGGCCGCCACCGTGGCCGGCACGGGCCGGGACCTCGACGGGTCGGGGGTCACGTACACCTCGCTGGAGGCGGCGCCCGCGGTGCTGCTCGCCGGCATCGAGTCCGAGGAGGAGGCCCCCGGGGTCTTCCTGCGGCTGCGCAAGGCCCACCGCAAGCACAAGCAGCGGACCTTCGCCCTCGCCCCCTTCGCCACCCGCGGCCTGGACAAGGCGGGCGGCACCCTGCTGGCCGCCGCCCCCGGCACCGAACCGGCGTGGCTGGACGCACTGGCCTCCCGCACCGGCCTGGAGGCCGGCGGGGCCGCTGCCGCCGAGGCGCTGCGCCTGCCCGGCGCGGTCATCGTCGTCGGGGAGCGCCTCGCCGGGGTACCCGGCGCGCTGACCGCCGCAGTACGGGCGGCCACGGCGACCGGGGCCACGCTGGTGTGGATCCCGCGCAGGGCCGGTGAGCGCGCCGCCGTCGAGGCGGGCGCGCTGCCGTCCCTGCTGCCCGGCGCCCGCCCGGCCACCGACCCGCGGGCCCGCGACGAGGTCGCCACCGCCTGGGGCCTGGACGACCTCCCGCACCGTTATGGCCGCGACACCGGCCAGATCATCGAGGCCGCCGCCGGACGCGAGCTCTTCGCCCTGCTGGTCGCGGGCGTCGAGGTCGCGGACCTGCCGGACCCGGCCCGCGCCCGGATCGCGCTCCAGGAGGCCTTCGTGGTCTCCCTGGAACTGCGGCCCAGCGAGGTCACCGACCACGCGGACGTGGTCCTCCCGGTCGCCGCGGTGGCCGAGAAGGAGGGCGCGTTCATCAACTGGGAGGGCAGGGTCCGGCCGTTCGAGGCCGCGCTCAAGCCCGACCAGATGACCCGCCGGCTCGCCCCCGCCGACGCCCGCGTGCTGCACATGCTGGCCGACGCGGCCGACCGGCCGATCGCGCTGCCCGACGTACACGCCGTACGCCGGGAGCTCGACGGGCTCGGCCCGTGGACCGGGGGGCGCGCCGCCGAGCAGTCCGCGGACACCGAGCCGCTGCCCCGCCCGGGAGCGGGCGAGGCGGTCCTCGCGGGCCACCGGCTCCTCCTCGACCAGGGCAAGCTCCAGGAGGGCGACGACGCCCTGGCCGGCACCCGGCACGAGGCGACCGCCCGGCTGTCGGCGGCCACGGCCGCCGAGACGGGCGTCAAGAACGGGGACGTCCTCGCGGTCACCGGCCCGGCCGGCTCCGTGGAACTCCCGCTCCGGATCACCGAGATGCCAGACCGGGTGGTCTGGCTCCCGCTGAACTCCACCGGGTCGGGCGTCCTCGCCGACACGGGCGCCCGCCCGGGCACCCTCGTACGCATCGGCCCGGCGACCCCGGCCGGCGCCGCCGGCACCACTGCGGAGGTGGACGCGTGAACGCGGTACACGGTGACCTCGTACAGCTCGCCGCCGAGGACCTGTCCCTGTTCGGCAAGGACGTCTGGTGGCTCGTCGTCGTCAAGGCGGTGTTCTGCTTCGCCTTCCTGATGGTGACCGTGCTCTTCTCCATCGTGTGGGAGCGCAAGGTCGTCGCCTGGATGCAGCTGCGCATCGGCCCCAACCGGCACGGCCCCTGGGGCCTGCTCCAGTCGCTCGCCGACGGCGTCAAGCTGATGCTCAAGGAAGACGTCGTCGTCAAGCGCGCCGACAAGGTCGTCTACGTTCTGGCCCCGATCATCGCGGCCATCCCGGCCTTCATGGCCATCGCGGTGATCCCCTTCGGCCCCCCGGGGGACGAGGTGTCCATCTTCGGCCAGCGCACCACGATGCAGCTGACCGACCTGCCCATCGCGATGCTCTACATCCTCGCGGTGGCCTCGGTCGGCATCTACGGCATCGTGCTGGCCGGCTGGTCCTCCGGCTCGACGTACCCGCTCCTCGGCGGCCTGCGCTCCTGCGCGCAGATGATCTCCTACGAGATCGCCATGGGCGCGGCCTTCGCCTCGGTCTTCCTCTACTCCGGGTCGATGTCGACCTCGGCGATCGTGGAAGCACAGGCGGACCGCTGGTACATCATCCTGCTGCCGGTGTCCTTCATCATCTACGTCATCACGATGGTCGGCGAGACGAACCGCGCCCCCTTCGACATGCCGGAGTCCGAGGGCGACCTGGTCGGCGGCTTCAACACCGAGTACTCGTCCATCAAGTTCGCGCTGTTCATGCTCGCCGAGTACGTCAACATGGTCACCGTCTCGGCGGTCTCGGTCACCCTCTTCCTGGGTGGCTGGCGGGCCCCGGCGCCGATCTCGACGTACTGGGAGGGCGCGAACCACGGCTGGTGGCCGATGCTCTGGTTCGTCATCAAGGTGCAGCTGCTGCTGTTCTTCTTCATCTGGCTGCGCGGCACGCTGCCCCGCGTGCGCTACGACCAGCTGATGAAGCTCGGCTGGAAGGTCCTGATCCCGGTCTCGGTGGTCTGGCTGATGCTGGTCGCGACCGTCCGGGCGCTGCGCAACGAGGCGTACGACTTCAGCGAGATCGTCCTCTACGTCGGCGGCGCCGTCGTGGCGGTCCTGCTCCTCTCCTTCGTCGCCGACCTCTTCCGCGACAAGCGGGAGAAGGCCGCCGCAGAGGAGGCCGGCAAGGCCACCGCGGCCGAGCCCTTCGACCCGCTGGCGGGCGGATTCCCCGTACCGCCCAAGCCCGGCCAGCACCTGGAACCCGTACCGCGCCGACGGCCTCGCGGAGAGCGGGAGCTGATTGTCAGTGGCGGGGCGAATACTGACAGTGACCGAGAGGAGGGTGCTGAGAATGTCTGACGAGAAGTGGCAGAACCCGGTGGCCGGCTTCGGCGTGACCTTCAAGGCCATGTTCAAGAAGCGCCTCACCGAGCAGTACCCGGAGGAGCACAAGACCACCGCCCCGCGCTTCCACGGACGGCACCAGCTCAACCGGCACCCGGACGGTCTGGAGAAGTGCATCGGGTGCGAGCTGTGCGCCTGGGCCTGTCCCGCCGACGCCATCTACGTGGAGGGCGCGGACAACACCGAGGAGGAGCGCTACTCCCCGGGTGAGCGGTACGGCGCGGTCTACCAGATCAACTACGCCCGCTGCATCCTGTGCGGGCTGTGCGTCGAGGCGTGCCCGACCAGGGCGCTGACCATGACGAACGAGTTCGAACTGGCCGACTCCAGCCGCGAATCGCTCATCTACACCAAGGAGCAGCTGCTCGCCGGCCTCACGGAGGGCATGGTCGAGGCGCCGCACGCGATGGTCCCCGGCACGGAGGACACGGACTACTACCGCGGACGGGTGACGGGGGCCGCCCCCGGCACGGTCCGGCAAGTGGCCGTCTCCAAGGGCGAGGTCGCGGAGAAGCCCGAGGAGGTGGAGGCATGAGCGCCATCGCCGCCGCCACCCTGACCTCGACGGGTGAGGCGATCCAGTTCTGGGTCCTCGGCACGGTCGCCGTCATCGGCGCACTCGCGACGATCCTGATGAAGAAGGCCGTCCACAGCGCCCTCAGCCTGGCCGGGACGATGATCATCCTGGCGGTCTTCTACCTCGCCAACGGGGCGTACTTCCTGGGCGTCGTCCAGGTCATCGTCTACACCGGCGCCATCATGATGCTCTTCCTCTTCGTGGTCATGCTCGTCGGCGTCACCGCCGCCGACTCCCTGAAGGAGACCATCAAGGGGCAGCGCTGGCTGGCGGTCCTGTGCGGTCTCGGCTTCGGCATCCTGCTGATCGCCGGCATCGCCCACGCCCACCTCACCCGCTTCAACGGGCTCGGCCGGATCAACTCCGCCGGGCACGTCGAGGGCCTGGCCCAGCTGATCTTCACCAAGTACGTCTTCGCCTTCGAGATCACCGGCGCGCTGCTGATCACCGCGGCCGTCGGCGCGATGGTGCTCACCCACCGCGAGCGCACCGAGCGGGCCGCCACCCAGCGCGAGCTCGCCGAGCGGCGCGTCCGCGAGGGCGTCCAGCTCCCGCCGTTGCCCGCGCCCGGCGTCTACGCCCGGCACAACGCGGTGGACGTGGCCGGACTGCTGCCGGACGGCACCCCCTCCGAGCTGACGGTCAGCAAGACGCTGCGCGCCCGCGGCCAGATCCGGGACGTGTCCAGCGAGGCGCTGGACGACCTCAAGGCGCTGGAGCAGCGGTCCGCGGAGCGCCTCGGGCGAGAGGAGGCCTCGAAGTGAATCCGGTCAACTACCTGTACCTGGCGGCCCTGCTGTTCACCATCGGCGCGGCCGGTGTGCTGATCCGCAAGAACGCGATCGTGCTGTTCATGTGCGTCGAGCTGATGCTCAACGCCTGCAACCTCGCCTTCGTCGCCTTCTCGCGGATGCACGGCAACCTCGACGGCCAGATCATCGCGTTCTTCACGATGGTCGTCGCCGCCGCGGAGGTCGTGGTGGGCCTCGCGATCATCGTGTCGCTGTTCCGTACCCGCCACTCGGCCTCGGTCGACGACGCCAGCCTGATGAAGCTGTAAGGGGCGCTCACAGTGGAGAATCTGATTGCGCTGCTGGTGGCAGCGCCCCTGCTCGGAGCGGCGGTGCTGCTGTGCGGCGGCCGGCGCCTCGACAAGTCCGGCCACTGGATCGGCACCGTGCTCGCGGCCGTCTCCTTCGGTATCGGCCTCGCCCTGTTCGCGGACATGCTGGGGCGCGGCGCCGAGGAGCGGACCCTGCACCAGCGGCTGTGGAGCTGGATCCCGGTGGAGGGCTTCCAGGCGGACATCGCCTTCCAGCTCGACCAGCTGTCGATGACCTTCGTCCTGCTGATCTCCGGGGTGGGCACGCTCATCCACGTGTACTCGATCGGGTACATGGAGCACGACGAGCGCCGCCGCCGCTTCTTCGGCTACCTCAACCTGTTCGTCGCGGCGATGCTGCTGCTGGTCCTCGCCGACAACTACCTGCTGCTGTACTTCGGCTGGGAGGGCGTGGGCCTCGCCTCGTACCTCCTGATCGGATTCTGGCAGCACAAGCCCAGCGCGGCCACGGCCGCGAAGAAGGCCTTCCTGGTCAACCGCGTCGGCGACATGGGCCTGTCGATCGCGATCATGCTGATGTTCACCACCTTCGGAACCTTCGCCTTCGGGCCGGTGTTCGGTGCGGTCGGTGAGACGTCGGAAGGCAAGCTGACGGCGATCGGCCTGATGCTGCTGCTGGCCGCCTGCGGCAAGTCGGCCCAGGTGCCGCTGCAGTCCTGGCTCGGCGACGCGATGGAGGGCCCGACCCCGGTCTCGGCGCTGATCCACGCGGCGACGATGGTGACGGCGGGCGTGTACCTGATCGTCCGCTCGGGCGCCGTCTTCAACGGGGCGCCCGACGCCCAGCTGGTAGTCACCGTCGTGGGGGCGGTCACGCTCCTCTTCGGTGCGATCGTCGGTTGCGCGAAGGACGACATCAAGAAGGCCCTCGCCGGGTCGACGATGTCGCAGATCGGCTACATGATCCTGGCCGCGGGCCTCGGCCCGATCGGCTACGTCTTCGCGATCATGCACCTGGTGACGCACGGCTTCTTCAAGGCGGGCCTCTTCCTCGGCGCCGGTTCCGTGATGCACGGGATGAACGACGAGGTCGACATGCGCAAGTACGGGGGCCTGCGCACCTACATGCCGGTCACCTTCGTCACCTTCGGCCTCGGCTACCTGGCCATCATCGGCTTCCCGGGCCTGTCCGGCTTCTTCTCCAAGGACCGGATCATCGAGGCGGCGTTCGCGAAGGGCGGTACCGAGGGCTGGATCCTCGGTGGAGTGGCCCTGCTGGGCGCGGCCATCACCGCGTTCTACATGACCCGCGTCATGCTCCTCACCTTCTTCGGGGAGAAGCGCTGGCAGCCGGCCCCGGACCCGGACAAGACGCCCGGGATCGAGCCCGGCGTCGAAGCGCACCCCGGTGAGATGCCGCACCCCCACGAGTCCCCGAAGTCCATGACCATCCCGATGATCGTGCTGGCCTTCGGATCGGTCTTCGCCGGTGGCTTCTTCGCCATCGGCGACCGGTTCCTGAACTGGCTTGAGCCCGTCACGGGGTACGCGCACGGCCACCCCCCGGTCAGCGCGCTGACGGTGACCCTGGCCACCATGGCGGTCCTGGTCATCGGCGTGGCCATCGCCTGGGCGATGTACGGGCGCAGGCCCGTCCCGGTCGTCGCCCCGCGCGGCTCGCTCCTCACCCGGGCGGCCAGGCGGGACCTCCTCCAGGACGACTTCAACCACGTCGTGCTGGTGCGCGGCGGGGAGCACCTGACCCGCTCGCTCGTGTACGTCGACCACAGCCTGGTCGACGGGGTGGTCAACGGGACGGCCGCCTCGGTCGGCGGGCTCTCGGGCCGGCTGCGCAAGCTGCAGAACGGCTATGCCCGCAGCTACGCGGTCTCGATGTTCGGGGGCACGGCGATCCTGATCGCCGCGACCCTGCTGATGAGGGCGGTGTGAGATGAATTTCCCGCTTCTGACGGTGACGGCCGCGGTCCCCGCGGCCGGTGCGATCCTGACGGCGGCCGTCCCGGCCGCCCGCAGGACCGCCGCCAAGTGGCTCGCCCTGCTCTTCTCGCTGGCGACCCTGGTCCTGGCCGTGCTCGTCGCGATCAGCTTCGAGCCCGGCGGTGACCGCTACCAGCTCACCGAATCCCGTGCCTGGATCGCCGACTTCGGCGTCCGCTACGAGCTGGGCGTCGACGGGATCGGGGTGGCGCTGATCGCGCTCACCGCGCTGCTGATCCCCTTCGTGATCGGGGCCGGCTGGCACGACGCCGACCCGCTGGAGACGTCCTCCTCGCGCTGGCGGCCGACGCAGGGATTCTTCGCCCTGATCCTGCTGGTCGAGGCGATGGTGATCATCTCCTTCGAGGCCACCGACGTCTTCCTCTTCTACATCTTCTTCGAAGCCATGCTCATTCCGATGTACTTCCTCATCGGTGGCTTCGGGGACCGGGCCCACTCGGGATCGGACGGGAACGCGGCCGCGCAGCGCTCGTACGCGGCGGTCAAGTTCCTCCTCTACAACCTGGTCGGCGGCCTGATCATGCTGGCCGCCGTCATCGGGCTGTACGTGGTCGCCGGGAACTTCTCGCTCCAGGAGATCGCCGCCGCCCGCGCCGCGGGCACGCTCGACATGGCGACCAACACCGAGCGGCTGCTGTTCCTCGGCTTCTTCTTCGCCTTCGCGGTGAAGGCCCCGCTGTGGCCGCTGCACACGTGGCTGCCGAACGCGATGGGCGAGGCCACCGCCCCGGTCGCCGTGCTGATCACCGCGGTCGTCGACAAGGTCGGCACCTTCGCGATGCTCCGCTTCTGCCTCGGGCTCTTCCCCGACGCCAGCAAGTGGGCCACACCGGTGATCCTCGTCCTGGCCCTGATCAGCATCGTCTACGGCGCGCTGGTCGCGGTCGGGCAGCGCGACATCAAGCGGCTGGTCGCCTACGCCTCCATCTCGCACTTCGGCTTCATCATCCTGGGCATCTTCGCGATGACCTCCCAGGGCCAGTCCGGTGCGACGCTCTACATGGTCAACCACGGGATCTCGACGGCGGCGCTGATGCTGGTGGCCGGCTTCCTGATCTCGCGGCGCGGCTCGCGGCTCATCGCCGACTACGGCGGCGTCCAGAAGGTGGCCCCGGTCCTCGCCGGCACCTTCCTGATCGGTGGCCTCGCCACCCTCTCGCTGCCGGGGCTCGCGCCCTTCGTCAGTGAATTCCTGGTCCTGGTCGGCACCTTCGCCCGGTATCCGGTCGTCGGCATCATCGCCACCATCGGCATCGTGCTGGCCGCGCTCTACACGCTGGTGCTCTACCAGCGCACGATGACCGGCCCCGTGAAGGAGGAGGTCCGTACGATGCCGGACCTGCGCCTGCGGGAGGTGCTGGTGGTCGCCCCGCTGATCGTGCTGCTGATCGGGCTGGGCGTCTACCCGAAGGTGCTGACGGACATCGTCAACCCGGCGGTGGAGCACACCATGTCGGATGTGAAGCGGACCGACCCGAAGCCCGAGGTGGCTGTCGAGGCCGTGCCCGCGAAGAATGGGGAGGCGGCGAAGTGAGCACAGTGACGGCTGCCCACAGCCTGTGGACGATGGCGGCCCCGGGACCGGTCGACCGGATCCCGGCGCCGGTCATCGAGTACGCGCAGCTCGCGCCCACGCTGATCGTGGTGGGCGCGGCGGTCCTCGGGGTCCTCGTCGAGGCCTTCGTGCCGCGCAAGTCCCGTTACTACGTGCAGGTGTTCCTCGCCGTCGCCGCGCTGGCCTCGGCCTTCGCGGCGGTCGTCGGCCTCGCGGCCGGCGGGTACGGGAGCAGCAAGGCGCACATCGCGGCGATGGGCGCCATCGCCGTGGACGGCCCGGCGCTGTTCCTGCAGGGCACCATCCTGCTGGCCTCGGTCGTCGCGATCTTCACCTTCGCCGAGCGGCGGCTCGACCCGGCCGCGCACGGCAACCGGGTGGACTCCTTCGCCGCGCAGGCGGCGTCCGTGCCGGGCAGCGAGAGCGAGAAGGCCGCCGTCAAGGCGGGCTTCACCACCACCGAGGTCTTCCCGCTGGCCCTGTTCGCGATCTCCGGGATGCTGATCTTCCCGGCGGCCAACGACCTGCTGACGCTGTTCATCGCGCTGGAGGTCTTCTCCCTCCCGCTGTACCTGCTCTGCGCCGTCGCCCGCCGTCAGCGGCTGATGTCGCAGGAGGCGGCGGTGAAGTACTTCCTGCTGGGAGCCTTCTCCTCGGCCTTCCTGCTCTTCGGCATCGCGCTGCTGTACGGGTACGCGGGCTCGGTCTCGTACGCGGTGATCGCCGACGTGGTCGACGGTACCGTCTCGAAGATCGACCCGGCGCTGGCCTCCACCATGGGCAACGACGCGCTGCTGCTGATGGGCGGGGCGCTGATCCTGGTGGGCCTGCTCTTCAAGGTCGGCGCGGTCCCCTTCCACATGTGGACCCCGGACGTCTACCAGGGCGCCCCGACCCCGGTCACCGGTTTCATGGCGGCGGCGACGAAGGTGGCCGCGTTCGGCGCCCTCCTGCGTCTCCTCTACGTGGTCCTGCCCGGCCTGCGGTGGGACTGGCGGCCGGTGATGTGGGGCGTCGCGATCGTCACGATGCTGGCGGGCGCGGTGATCGCCGTGACCCAGACGGACGTCAAGCGGCTGCTGGCGTACTCCTCGATCGCGCACGCGGGCTTCATCCTGGCCGGTGTGATCGCGACCTCGGCCGAGGGCGTGCAGTCCGTCCTCTTCTACCTGGGCGCGTACTCCTTCGTGACGATCGGCGCCTTCGCGGTGGTCACGCTGGTGCGCGACGCGGGCGGCGAGGCGACCCACCTGTCGAAGTGGGCGGGTCTGGGCCGCCGTTCGCCGCTGACCGCAGCCGTCTTCGCGGTGTTCCTGCTGGCCTTCGCCGGCATTCCGCTGACGTCGGGATTCGCGGGCAAGTTCGCCGTGTTCAAGGCGGCGGCCGAGGGCGGCGCGGGGGCACTGGTCGTGGTCGGTGTCATCTCGTCCGCGATCGCCGCCTTCTTCTACATCCGGGTGATCGTCCTGATGTTCTTCAGCGAGCCGAAGGCCGAAGGCCCGACGGTGGCCGTCCCGTCGCCGCTGACGATGACGACCATCGCGGTGGGCGTCGCCGTCACCCTGGTCCTGGGTGTGGCCCCGCAGTACTTCCTGGATCTGGCGGGCCAGGCGAGCACCTTCGTCCGCTGACCGGCCACGTGCATGGCTGAGGGCCCGGCCCCCTTTGGGGCCGGGCCCTCAGCCATGCTGACGGGCTACTCGGGCCGCGGCCGTTTCGGGGTGATCGCGGTGAGGTCGAGGTCGATCGGGAAGGGGACGGAGACCTTCAGGCGGTCGTGGAAGATCCCGGTGCTCGTGTAGGCGCCGGTGGACGGCTCCCGCTCGAAGACGTAGACCACCGCACGGCCGTCCTTGTTCTCGACGCGCCAGTAGTGCGGGATCCCGGCCCGGGCGTACTTCAGCGGCTTGGTCTCGCGGTCGCGGCTGACGGACTCGGGGGAGACGACCTCGATGGCCAGCAGGACCGACTCGGCGGGGAACCGGGTCTGATCCGGATCGTTGATGACGTCCTCGTCGATCACGATCACATCGGGCTCGGGACGGTTGCGCCGGTCGATGTCGATCGTGAACTCGCGGACGACTTCCAGACCTGGCGGGACCAGCGACTGGAGCTGCCAGTTGAAGAAGTCGACTGCCCGCGAGTGGAACAGCGTCTGCGGACTCACGAAGATCAGGCTCCCGTCGATCAGCTCCGTGTGCGGAGGCAGATTCGGAAGCGTGTCCAGATCGTCGGCAGTCCAGCCGCCGTCGGGCGGGATCGGCCAGCTGTGTTCCGGGTTCATCAGTGCTCCCATGAGCCGGAGTCTCGCGAGTCCGCCCAGCGTATCGCCGGGGATCGCGGGAAAGCCGCTCTTACGGGTGATGGGTGTGCCCCGGGCAGGTCAGCGCGGGGTTCCAGTTGTGGAAGCGGCCGGCCGGGTTGTTCTCGTACGCCCACATGTGGAGGTCGTAGTGCTTGGGCATGCCCGCCCAGTGACCGGGCATGGGCCCGTCGAAGGGCAGCCCGAACATGCTCGGCCGGTCGTCGGCGGTCTTCAGGTCCTGGTCGCGGTCGGTGGACATCCACTCCACGGCCTGCAGCTTGTGCCGGCCGTGCTGGTCCGTCTCGGCGCTGTAGAGAAGGGCGGTCGGCTTGCTCGGGTCCTTCGAACCCCAGTAGGCGTCCTTCACGTAGTGGAAGCCCATGGCACCGACCCCGAACGGGTTGTTCATGCACTCGCCGTGCCGGACGTACCCGTCGTCGAGCGCCTGCTGCTCGTCCACGTACTTGGCCGTCACCCCGATCGCCGTCGCCATGTCCGCCATGGCCCTGTGGTCGCGCGGGTCGGGTGCGGGGCCGTCGACGCCGCGGGCCGGGGCCACGGCGGCCAGGCCGAGCGACGCGGCGACCGCGCAGGTCAGGGCAGCCTTGCGAGTACGGGGGGACATCGGGGCTCCTGCCGTTCGGGGGCTTTCGTCCACCTTCCCGGCGCCGTCCGGCCGGTGCACGCGGCGCGCCTCCGAACGGGGGTTCAGGGCCTGGTGGTGCCGGGGCGGCAGCGCACCTCGGGGTTGTACGTGGCGTACATCCCGGCGGGGTTGGGCTTCCAGAGCCACACGTGCAGGGCGTAGTGGACCTTCTGGCCCTTGAAGCGGCCCGGGATCGGCCCCTTGAACGGCTGGCCGAACAGGCTCGGGCGGTCCTCGTCCGTCTCGAGCTTCCCGTCCCGGTCCATGACGACCCATTCGAGGGCGACCAGCCTGCGGCGGCCCGACGCGTCGTCCTCGTACAGCAGGGCGGTGGGCTTCTCGGGGTCGAGCGAGTTGTCGTAGGTGTGGTTGAAGTGCGGGTAGCCGAGGCCCCCGCTGCCCGCCGGATCGGCCACGCAGTACGTGTCGGGTACGTAGCCGGCCTCGACCGCGGTCTGCTCCCGGAGGTACCGGGAGCTCGCCACGGCGGCCCGGGTGAGGCCGGTCCACGCGGCGGGGCCCGACTCCGGGCCGGGACTGGCCGCGGCGGGTCCCGCCGGGGTGGCGAGGGCCGCCGCGGCGGTGAGGGCCAGGGCGATCATGCCGGTACGAGAGGCCATGCGGGGACTCCTGGATCGTGGGGGCGAAGCCCCAGGAGCATCGCCCGCGGGCCGCCGTCCGGCCAGACGGCAGGCCGGACGGCCGGGTCAGGCCGCCCGGGCGGCGTAGGCGCGGACGTCCGCGTCCGGGTCGGTGACCGCCGTGGCGAGGGCCGCGCGGGCCTCCCCGCTGTTCCGGTGGGTCAGCAGCGCGAGGACGGCGGCCTTGCGCACGTCGGCGTTGGCGTCGGCCAGGGCCCCGGCCAGGGCCCCTACGGCCGTCCCGGGGGCGGCGGCCGACAGCGCGGCCGCCGCCCCCGCCCGGACCTGCCAGGCCGGATCGGCCAGGGCCGACACGGCGGTCGCGGCGTACCCGTCCGGGCAGCCGGCCCGGGCGAGGGCCGCCAGGGCGGCCCCCCGCACCAGCGGATCCGGGTCGGCCAGCAGCGGCCCGAGCGCCCCGTGGACGTCCCCGGTCCGGACCGCCGGAAGCCGCGGCCGGAACCCGCCGCCACCACCGTCACTTTCCGGCTCTGGCTCCAGCTCATGCTTCGGTTCCGGCGTCGGCACCGGCTCCTGCTCCCGCTCCGGTTCCGGCTCCGCCGCCGGGGCCAACGCCGCCAGGCCCTTGGCCACTGCCACCCTGACCTCGCGCGCCGGGTCCGCAGCGGCCACGACCAGGGCGGGCACCGCGTCCACCGAGACCAGGGCCCGTACGGCGTGGATGCGGACTTCCGGGTCGGCGTCAGCCAGCGAGGCCGCGTACACCTGCGCGTCCCCGAGGCGCAGGGCGCGCAGGACCTCCAAGGCGGCAGAGCGCACCTCCGGATCGGCCACCGCCAGGGCCGCCCGCAGCCCGGCGCCCAGTTCCGGCCCGCCGGGAAGGACCTCCACCAGCTCGCGCAGCGCGCCCGCAGCGGCCGCGCGCACGGCGGGAGCCGGGTCGGTGAGCTGCTCCGCGAGCGCGGGCCCGGCACCCGTGGGCACGGTCTCGCCCACCACGGCCACGGCGGCCGCCCGCACCGCCGGATCGGGGTCGCGGAGGTAACGGGCCAGGTCGTGCAGCGCGGGCGATTCCTCGGCAAGGGCGAGCAGTTCGAGGATCCTCGGCGACGCTCCGGAGGCTGACCCGCCGGAGCCGGAGCCGGAGCCGACCCCGACGCCTGGGCCGGAGCCGAGCTCCGGCTCCGCCCGGGCCGGAGCTCCCGCCCCGGTGAGTTCCGACCCGCCCCCGGCCGGATCGGAGCCGGGGGCCGCCTCCGGCCCGGCCGCCCCCGGTTCCGTCGCCCGCCCCGCCGGAGGCGAGCGGCGGGGACCCGCCGTTGCCACCGGGGTCAGCTCCACCTCGCCCAGATGCCGTTCGGGGCCGCCCTCAGGGGCGAACCCGTCCACGGGGACCACGTACGGCTCCACCGGCCGGGCGGTGAACTCCATGGCCCCGGAGGCCGACTTGCGCAGGTCCAGGTGGTGCAGCCAGCCCGCGTCGTCCCGCTCCGGGTGGTCGAGGCGCTCGTGGTAGAGACCCCAGCGGGACTCCGTCCGTGCCAGTGAGGACCGGGCCGCCATCTCCGCGCAGTCCCGGATGAAGGACACCTCCGCGCACCGCATCAGCTCGTGCGCGGTGGTCGCACCCATCTCCGCGATCTCCCCGGTCATCCGGTCGAAGGCCTCCACGGCGAGCGAGAGCTTCGCGCCGGTCTTCGGCGGCGCCACGTAGTCGTTGACGAACCGCCGCAGCTTGTACTCCACCTGCGGCTGCGGCGGCCCGTCCGGGTTGCGGAGCGGCCGGTAGACCAACTCGTGCGCCGCCGCCACCTGGTCGGCCGGGAGCTTCCCCTCGTACGCGGTGTACCGGGCGGCGTCCGCGCCCGCCAGGTCGCCGAAGACGAACGCCCCGATCATGTAGTTGTGCGGTACCGAGGCCAGGTCCCCGGCCGCGTACAGGCGCGGGACCGTGGTGCGGGCGTGGTCGTCGACGCGGACGCCGGAGGCGGAGTGGCCCCCGCACAGCCCGATCTCCGAGATGTGCATCTCGATGTCGTGCGTGCGGTAGTCGTGGCCGCGCCCGGCGTGGAAGGTGCCGCGCGTCGGCCGCTCGGTCGTGTGCAGGATCGATTCGAGGGAGGCCACCGACTCCTCGGGCAGGTGGCTGAGCTTCAGGTACACCGGCCCCCGGTCCGAGGCGAGTTCGGCCGCGAACTCCGCCATCATCTGCCCCGACCAGTAGTCGGAGTCCACGAAACGCTCGCCGTGCCGGTTGACCTGGTACCCCCCGAAGGGATTGGCGACGTACGCGCACGCCGGCCCGTTGTAGTCCTTGATCAGTGGATTGATCTGGAAGCACTCGATCCCGGTCAGGGCGGCGCCCGCGTGGTACGCCATGGCGTAGCCGTCGCCCGCGTTGGTCGGGTTCTCGTACGTGCCGTACAGGTAGCCGGAGGCGGGCAGCCCGAGACGCCCGCACGGGCCCGTCGCCAGGATCACCGCCCCGGCGCGGACCGTGACGAAGGCGCCGGTACGGGTGTTGAAGGCGGCCGCGCCGATCGCCCGGCCGTCCTCGGGCGAGGTGAGGACCCGTACCGGCATCACCCGGTTCTCGATCCGGATCCGCTCGCGCATCTCGCGGCGCCGCAGCTGCCGGTAGAGGACCTTCTTGACGTCCTTGCCCTCGGGCATCGGCAGCACGTAGGAACCCGAGCGGTGCACCTGGCGGACGGCGTACTCGCCGTGCTCGTCCTTCTCGAACTTCACCCCGTACGACTCCAGGCGCTGCACCATCGCGAACCCGCGGGTGGCGGTCTGGCGGACAGTGGACTGGTCGACGATGCCGTCGTTGGCGCGGGTGATCTCGGCGACGTAGTCGTCGGGCTCGGCGCGGCCGGGGACGACGGCGTTGTTGACCCCGTCCATGCCCATGGCGAGGGCGCCGGAGTGGCGTACGTGGGCCTTCTCCAGGAGCAGGACCCGCGCGCCGCGCCCGGCGGCGGTGAGCGCCGCCATCGTGCCGGCGGTGCCGCCGCCGATGACGAGGACGTCGCAGGAGATTTCCTCGGCGTCGCTGATCGCGGGGATGTCCATGGTGCGGCCCTTCAGAGTGAGTTGAGGATCTGCCGGCGGAGTGCGGCGTACGAGGCGCCGCGGTCCCGCGGGCTCGGTACGGGCAGCACCGTGCCGGTGCCGAGCAGCGCGACGCGGTCGCCGAGGAACAGGGCCTCGTCCACGTCGTGGGTGACGAAGACGACGGTCGCTCCGGTGCCCGCGAGGACGTCCACGAGGAGGTCCTGCATTTCGGCGCGGGTCTGGGCGTCGAGTGCGCCGAAGGGTTCGTCCATGAGGACGGCCCGGGGGCGTGCGGCGAGGGCGCGGGCCAGCTGCACGCGCTGGCGCTGCCCGCCGGAGAGCTGGTGCGGCAGTTTCCGCGCGTGCCCGGCCAGGCCCACGCGCTCCAGCCACTCCTCGGCGGCGCGCCGCCGCCCGGCCCGTCCGGCCCGGCCCCACGCGCGCGTTCCGCCGGACGCGCGGTCCGCGCCCGGCTGCCCGGTCACCGGCCCCCCGCCCGCCAGGGCGGATGCGGAGCCGCGGATCGCGAGCGGGAGTTCCACGTTGGCACGGGCCGTGCGCCACGGCAGCAGGGCGTCCTCCTGGAAGACCAGCGCCCGCGCGGCGTCCGGCCCCGAGACCGGGACGCCGTCCTGCTCGACCACACCGCCGAGCGGAGGCAGCAGGCCCGCCAGGGTGCGCAGCAGCGTGGACTTCCCGCACCCGGACGGGCCCACGACGGTCAGCACCTCCCCGGCCTCGACCGTCAGGTCGACCTCGTCGAGCACCACGCTCCCGCGATGCCCCAGCCGCACGCCGCGCAGTGCGAGCCGTGCCCCGGGCGGGCCGGCGTGCGCCGCGCTGCCGGGACCGGTCCGGGCCTCCGCCTGGGTCAGGCTCATGGGGCCACCTCTCGGGTCCGCTTCGGGAAGGTTTCCGGCCCGCAAGCCGGGTCGGCGGCGCCGGATGGGTCCGGCCCGGAACCCGGGTCGGCCGTGCCGGAGGGGTCCGGGTCGGCCGCGCCGGACGGGCCCGGGTCGGCCGTGCCGGAGGGGCCCGGCGTGGCCGCACCGGACGCCACGGGGCGATCGTGCGTGCCCCCCGGCTCCGCCGGTTCCGCGGCCGCGTGACCGGCCGGACCTGCGGCCGTGAGTGCCCTCCGGGACGGACGCTTCGGGCCCCGCCCCGCCCGGAGCCGGGCGGTGGAGGACGGTGCGGGGCCGGAGGAGTCGCGCGAAGGAAGCCACCGCGTCAGCCGGCGGCCCGCCCGCTCCACCGCCGTCGAGGTCAGCCAGCCCAGCGCGCCGATGGTGACCATGCCGGCGAAGACGCCGGGGTAGTCGACCACCGTGTAGTCCTGCCAGGTCCGGTAACCGACCCCGTACTCGCCGGAGATCATCTCCGCCGAGATCACACAGATCCACGAGACCCCGATGCCGACCGACAGGCCGCCGAAGATCCCCGGCAGGGCCCCCGGCAGGACCACCGAGAACAGCACGCGCCCCCGGCCGCCGCCCATCGTCAGGACGGCTTCCTCCCACACCGGCGTCAGCGCCCGCACCGCGTGCCGCGTCGAGACCAGGACCGGGAAGAAGGCGGCGGCGAAGGTGATGAAGACGATCCCCTGCTCGTTGGAGGGGAACATCAGGATCGCCACGGGGACCAGCGCGATCGCCGGGATCGGCCTCAGCACCTCCAGCAGCGGCCCCAGCAGGTCCTCCGCGATCCGGGACCGGGCCACCACCGTGCCCACCGCCACGCCCAGGACCGCGGCGAGCGCGAAGCCCGCCACGATCCGGCGCAGGCTGGAGCCCAGGTCCTGCCAGTACGCCCCGGCCCGCGCCCGCTGTGCGAACGTCGCCGCCACCTCGTCGACCGTCGGGAACTGCTCGAAGCGCAGCCACACGTTCACGTCCAGCGAAGTCAGCCCCTGCCACACCAGCAGGGCCACGCCGAGGGAAGCCGCCCGCAGCGCCCAACGGCCGGCCGTCATGACGCCAGGGCTCCGGCCTCGGCGAAGCTCACGATCCGCGCTCCGGACCCCTGGTGCCGGTCCACGTACGACTTCGCGCCCGCCGCCGTGACGAAGGCCCGCAGCTCCGGACCCTCCGCCACCCAGACCGCCTTGTCCGCGAACCACAGGGTCCCCGTCACCGCGTCCGGTACGTACGCCGTCCGGACGTCCGCGCCGTGCGCCGCCCTGAGCAGCTCGCGCGGGGAGTCGAAGCCCTGCGCGCGGGCCTGGCCCTTCAGCCACAGCTCGCTGCGGGCCGTCGCCGCCTTCGGGTACTCCGGTGTGCCCTCGGCCGCCCGCTTCAGGGGCTCCGGGTCCACGAAGGCGTCCACGTCCACGTCACCGACCAGCTTGGCGTCCTTCAGCACCGCCACGTCCTGCTTCAGCGCGTCGATCAGCTCCGGACGCAGCGCCGGGTCGAAGGTGGCGATGCCGTTCGCCCCGTTGTAGAGGTACACCACCTCCGCGGGCAGCCCGGTCTCCTTCGCCACCGATTCGGCCGCCGCGACCGGCTCGGCGCGCAGGTGGTCGGTGGCCTTGCGCTGTGCCCGCAGGAAGTCCTCCAGTACGCCGGGCCGCTCCTTCGCGAACTTCTCGCGCACGGTGACCCCGTGGAAGGTCGGCAGGTTCAGTTCGGCGCCGTCGTACAGGGCCTTCGCCTTGCCCTCGTACGCCAGCTGCCCCGGCCACGCGACGAACTGCGACAGGGCGTCGGCGCTGCCCGCCTGGAGGGCCGAAGCGCCCACACTGGGCTGCTGGTTGAGCTTCTCGATACCGCTCGCCGGGTCGATCCCGGCGCGCTGCAGGGCCCGTACGAGCGTCCCGTCCGCGGCGGAGCCGACGCTGGTCGACACCTTCTTCCCGCGCAGGTCGGCCAGCGCCTCCAGCTTCGAATCCGGGGCGGTGACCACGGTGTTGAGGCCACCGCGCAGGTTGTAGCCGGTCACGGCGACGAGGCGGGTGGGCTGCTTCAGCTCCTTGCCGCGCGCCGCGTTGATGAGGAGCGGGAAGTCACCCATCGAGCCGATGTCGATCTTCCCGGCGGTCATCTGCGCGGTGATCGGGGCACCGGTGGCGTAGTCCTGCCAGTCCACCTTGTACGTGACGCCGTCCCTCTTGCCGCGCGCCGCGAGCTCCTGCTCGAAGTAGCCGAGGGAACGCAGCAGGGTGCCGGCGGTGACGGTGTTGATGGTCTTGGACTGGTAGCCGACGGTCACGGTCACCGTCTTCGGGCCGGAGGCGCCGGACGCGTCGCCGCACGCGGTGGCCAATGGGGCGAGGAGCAGGAGGAGCGAGGGTGCGAGCACTCTCGTACGCATGGGAGCGGGACCTTTCACCGGAGCAGGTAGGGCATGTTGACGGTGACCGCGCCGGTGGGACAGCGCGCGGCGCACGGGCCGCAGTACCAGCACTCGTCCACGTGCATGTGGGCCTTGCCGTTGTCCTCGCGGATCGCGAGCGAGTCGAGCGGACACATGTCCACGCAGAGGGTGCAGCCGTCGATGCACAGGGACTCGTCGATGGTCACGGGCACGTCGCCGCGCTGGGGGACCAGAGGCATGGCTGTCTCCAGGAAAGGGGGGAACGCAAAGGGTCAGAGCGAGCGGCGCAGCAGGCCGCTCATGGTGATCCGGTCGCCGCGGAAGCGGATGAACTCGAGGTCCACGGGCCGCCCGTCGGCCAGATGGGTGAGCCGCTCCAGCATCAGCACGGCGGCTCCGCGCGGGGCCTGCAGGACGGCGGCGGAGTGCGCGTCGGCGTTGACGGCCTCAAGGGTGATCTCGGCGTGGCCGAGCGGTTGCCCGGTCTGCTGCTCCAGGAGCCGGAAGACGTCGGTGTTCTCCAGGTCGGAGCCCAGCAGCCCGGCGCCGATGTCCATGGGGACGTAGGTGAGGTCGAGGGAGAGCGGCAGCCCGCCCAGGCGCCGCAGCCGTTCGACGTACAGGACGTCGGAGTGCTCGGGCAGACCCAGGCGGCCGGCGACGGGGGCGGGGGCTCGGACGGGCCCGACCGTGCGGACCTCGTTGGTCACCCGGCCGTGTTCGTGCAGGGTCTCGGCGAGCCCTTGGAGGCGGTCCAGGCCGTGCGGGTACTTCTCGCAGACGACGACGGTGCCGACGCCCGGCCGGCGCTCGACGAGCCGCTCGCCGCGCAGCAGGTCCAGCGCCTGGCGGACGGTGTTGCGGCCGGCGCCGTAGTCGGCGGCGAGGGCGTCCTCCAGCGGGAGGACCCCGCCGGGGTAGCCGCCCGCCAGGATCTGGTGGCGCAGCAGATCGGCGAGCTGCCGCGCCTGGTCCGCGCGCAGCCGCCGGCGGCGCGCGGCGGCGACCGGGACGGTGTGCGTGGTGGTGCGTTCGGCTGGCATGGGAGGGAACGTACCGGCGGGCCGCCGGCGGTGGTGTTGCGGCAGTATTGCGCCACCTGCCGGTTCTCAAGTACCGCCGGTGACCTGCGGTTTCGGCGGGGTGAGGGAAAGATCCGCCACCCCGCCGACCGAGGAGTGGACTACTTGGTGTCCACGATGCGGCCGGTGACCTCGCCGAGGCCCACGCGGGTACCGTCCGTGCCGGGGGCCCAGGCGGTGAGGGTGACGGTGTCGCCGTCCTCCAGGAAGGTGCGCTTGCCGTCGGCGAGTTCGATCGCGTCGCGGCCGTTCCAGGTCAGCTCCAGCAGCGAGCCGCGCTGGCCCGTCTCGGGGCCGCTGACGGTGCCGGAGCCGTACACGTCGCCCGTCCGCAGGGAGGCGCCGTTGACGGTCATGTGCGCCAGCTGCTGGGCGGCGGTCCAGTACATCGACGCGAACGGCGGCTGCGCCACCTCCTGCCCGTTGATGGACACGGTGATGCGCAGGTCGAAGCCGCCGGGACGCTCGGCGGCCGAGTCGTCCAGGTAGGGCAGGAGCGGGAAGTCCCGGGCGGGCGGGGCGACGCGGGCCGCGTCCAGGGCCTCCAGCGGGGTCACCCAGGCGGAGACGGAGGTGGCGAAGGACTTGCCGAGGAAGGGGCCGAGCGGCACGTACTCCCAGGCCTGGATGTCGCGCGCCGACCAGTCGTTGAGGAGGAAGAGCCCGAAGACGTGGTCCTCGAACTCGCCCAGTGCCACCGGGCGGCCCAGCTCGGACGGGGTGCCGACGACGAAGCCGACCTCGGCCTCGATGTCGAGCTTGACGGACGGGCCGAAGACGGGCGCCGGGTCGGTGGGGGCCTTGCGCTGCCCGGAGGGGCGTACGACATCCGTGCCCGATACGACGATCGTTCCCGACCGGCCGTGGTAACCGATGGGCAGGTGCTTCCAGTTGGGGGTCAGCGCGTCCCCGTCCGGCCGGAAGATCCTGCCGACGTTGGTGGCGTGGTGCTCGCTCGCGTAGAAGTCGACGTAGTCGGCGACCTCGTAGGGCAGGTGCAGCTCGACCTCGTCCAGCGGCAGCAGGTGCGGCTCCACCGCGGGCCGGTGGCCGGGGTCGGTGACCCAGGCGGTCAGTGCGCGGCGCACGTCGCGCCAGGCGGTACGACCGGCGGCCAGCAGCGGGTTGAGGGAGGCCTGCCCGAGCAGCCCGGCGTACGGGGAACCGAGCGCGGCCGCGGCCGCCCCCGCGTCGAGGACGTGTCCGCCGATCCGCACACCGATCCGGCGCCGGCTGTCCGCGGCGGTCGAGAAGACGCCGTACGGGAGGTTGTGCGGCCCGAACGGGTCGCCCTCGGGTACCTCGAGGGGGCTCTGCTGGGGCATGGGGTACTGCCTCGCTTTCGACGCGGTCCGGGGGTGTCCCGGGGGCTTGTTGACACGTTACGTGGCTGGTGGAGCGTGCGGGAGGCCGGATTCGGGCACTATTTGTAGGACTTGTCCAACGGGGTCCGTATCCTTGGCGCCGTGACTTCCGCCCTCCCCTATGCCTTGATCGCCACCGACCTGGACGGGACTCTGCTGCGTGCCGGGGATGCCGTCTCCGCCCGTTCGTCCACCGCCCTCGCGACGGCCCGCGCGGCGGGCGCCCAGCACATCATCGTCACCGGCCGCCCGGTCCCGCAGGTACGGCACGTCCTGGACGGCCTCGGCTACACGGGGCTCGCGGTGTGCGGGCAGGGCGCGCAGGTGTACGACGCGGCGCGCGGGCGCCTGCTGCACTCCGTTTGTATGGACCGGGGGCTGGCCGAGGTGGCCCTCGGCAAGATCGAGGCGGAGATCGGAGAGGTCTACGCGGCGGTCAACCAGGAGGGGGTGGACGCCGAGATGCTGATAGGGCCGGGTTACCGGATGTGGCATCCGCACCTGCCGACGGTACGGGTGCCGCGGCGCTGCGACCTGTGGCCGGCCCCGATCAACAAGGTGCTGCTGCAGCACCCCCGGCTGGACGACGACGAGCTGACGCGGGTGGCGCGGTCGGTGGTCGGCGACCTGGTGAACGTCACCATGGCGGGGGAGCACACGGTGGAACTCCAGCCGCCGGGCATCGACAAGGCCAGTGGGCTCGCGCGGGCGGCAGAGGTACTGGGGCTGCCGGCGTCGGCGACGATCGCGTTCGGGGACATGCCGAACGACGTCCCGATGTTCGCGTGGGCCGCCCATGGGGTGGCCATGGCCAACGCCCACCGCGAGCTGGTCGCCGTCGCGGACGAGGTCACGCTCTCCAACGAGGACGACGGCATCGCGGTGGTGCTCGAGCGGTTGTTCCGGTAGCGGACGGGTCGTGGCGGGTGACGTCCCCCCGGCACGGGCCCTGTGGCCGCGCCGCGGCGATTCCAGCCCCGTAGGCGGGTGAGGCGCGGGTCTGGGGCGGAACCCGGGGCGGCCGCCGGGGCGGTCAGCCGGCGGCACGCGGAAGCCGGCGTTCCCACGTCCGGTGGAAGACCACCTCGTCCCCCTCCCGGCACACCACCTCGTTCGACGTAAGGAACCCGCCCTCGTCGCAGGAGAGCTCCGACCGGGTCTCCACCCGCGCGTCCCAGCCCAGTTCCGGCCGGTGGAGCCGGATCCGCCAGTCCGACCGCGTCCGGGCGGACAGCGGGTCCGCGTCCTGGATCTCGTACACCTCCAGCGCGTCCTCGCTGAACTCCAGGCCGTCCGGGTACACCCTGGTCCCGCCGTACCGCGGGTCCACCTCCAGCCGCCAGGTCCCGCGCGCGACGTCCCGTACGACCAGCCGCTCCGGCCGCGGCTCGTCCAGCGTGGCCGGGTACACGACCCCCAGCGGCTCCGCCTGCTCCGGTGCCTCGAAGACGATCCCCTCCCCGCCGGGCGACCCGGCCCGCACCGGGAGGGTCAGCGCGCTGCCCGCCGGGTCCAGGGTCCAGCCCGCCTCGGAGCCGGCCCGCGGCCAGATCCACGGCCAGTACGCCGAGGACACCGCGAGGCGGATGCGGTGCCCCGGCGGGAACGCGTGGCCGATGCCGTTCAGCTCGAAGGTGACGTCCTCGTACGAGCCCACCGGCCACGGCACGGCCTGCTCCCGGCCCCGGCGGGCGGAGAGGTTCAGCACACCCCGCGTGATCAGCGTCGAGGAGCCGTCCGGAGCCACGTCGCACAGCCGGGCCACGACCTGCCCGTACGGCACGTCCAGGCGCAGCCGCAGCGTCACCGAGGGCCGTCCCAGGATCTCCACCGGCTCCCCGGCCGCCACCGGGAACTCGAAGCAGGCCGACTTCGCGTCCTCCTCGCGCTGGTCCGGCGGCAGGTCGGCGTCGTTGCCGAACGGGAAGAACCGGCCCGCGTCCATCCCGGTGTGCTGCGGGGAGGCGACGGCCACCGGCGCGCCCTGGAGCGCGTACGCGACCGGGATGACCGATGCCGAGGGCCAGGACTTCTCCCCGACCCAGCGGCCAGGGAGTTCGTCGTACACCGTCGCCGGCGGGTGGGAGTCACTGATCCAGGAGCGGAGCAGCGGCTCGTCCATCACGTCGTTGTCCTCGCCCTTCAGCCAGTGGTCCCACCAGCGCAGGGTTTCCTGGAGGAAGCCGATCGCCGGGCCCGGCGGTAGTCCGCGGTCCGGGTACTGGTGGGACCACGGCCCGATCAGGCCCCGGACCCGGGACGCGGGCAGGGCGGAGACCAGGCGCAGGACCGTGTCCCGGTAGGGGTCGTGCCAGCCGCCCACGGCGAGGACCGCCGCGCCGATCGCCGAGTAGTCCTCGCAGACGCTGCCGTGGCGCCAGTAGCCGTCGCGCGTCTGGTGCGAGAGCCAGGTGTGGATGAGCGGTTCGACGCCCTCCAGGCGGTCCAGCCACTGCCGGCGCCATCCGTCGCCGACGAACTGCGGATCCGGCGGGCGGGAGGCGAAGGCCAGCATGGTGGCCGCCCACGCGTGCATGTCCACGGCAAGCACCGAGCCGCCCGCGTAGTGCACGTCGTTGTCGAACCGGTCGTCGGTCGAGCCGACGGTGACGACCGCCTTGAGGGCCTCGGGCGCGAGCGCCGCGATCTGCAGGCTGTTGAAGCCGCCCCAGGAGATGCCGAACATCCCCACAGCCCCCGTACACCACGGCTGCCCCGCCAGCCACTCCACCACCGCGACCCCGTCGGCCAGCTCGCGGGCGTCGTACTCGTCGCCGGGGCGGCCGCCGCTGCAGCCGTGGCCGCGCACGTCCACGCGCACAGAGGCGTAGCCGTGCCCCGCGTACCAGGGGTGGCGCTGCCAGTCGCGCGGTGCGGTCCAGTCGGTGAGCCGGTACGGCAGGTACTCCAGCAGCGCCGGTACGGGCTCCTCCGTGACCGGGCGCCAGACGCGGGCGTACAGCTCGACGCCGTCGGGCATCGGGATCCGGACGTCCTCGCGGGTGGTCTCGTACGGGAAGTCGGTACGGATGATCATGCGCGAACCACCTTGGTGAACCGGGTGCATGGTGTGCCGCAGCCTGGGGGCCGGCGCCCGGCCGGATGGCGGCGGCCCGGGACGTACCGGACCGGGCCGGCGGACGTTCCGGCGGCGGCGGTCGGCGCGGCCATGGCGCAGTGGCCGCAGGCGGTCAGGATGCCGCCCCGGAGCACGGCCCGGTACGAACCGAGGACGCGGTCGGCGAGCCATCCGCCGGCGACGGAGCCGAGGTAGACCATGGTTCCGTACGCCGCCGGGACGGAGGCCGTGGTGCCCGGGTTCGTGCCCGGGCCGCCGTCGGCCGGCGTGTCCGCGAAACAGAGGACGAGGATGGCCTGCATGCCCAGGAACGAGAAGCGCTCCCGGACCTCCGGCCCGGAGAGGGCCGCGAGCCCCCGGGGGTGGCCGGGGAAGGCGTGGCCGCCTCGGGGCGGCGGCCGGCCGGCCGCCGGATCCGCAGGTTCCGGGGGTCTCGCGGGTTCCTCAATACCGGTCACAGTTCTGGACAAAACGTATTCTCCGGTTGATTCGGCTCCTCACGAACATACCGGTGCGTTTCGAGCGGTGCGCGGGTGGCGACCGGACAGGCGCTCTCGGTGATCGAAAACAGACCCGATACGCTGGCTTGAGTGATGGCAGCGACACATCGACAATCCAGGTGATCGTCAACGTGATCGTCAGCAGACAGGAGTACCCCTCGTGACCGTCGTCGGGCCGTTCGGACTGAGCGTGCGGGACCAGGCTCTTGAGACCGATGTCCAGGCCGGACTGGCCGCCGTCGAGGCGGGTCTGCTGGAGGCCACCAAGAGCGAAGTCCCCTTCATCACCGAGGCCGCACAGCATCTGGTGCGGGCCGGAGGCAAGCGTTTCCGTCCGCTGCTGGTGATGCTCGCCTCTCGTTTCGGGGATCCGTACGCGCCCGGAATCGTGCCCTCCGCCGTCGTGGTGGAGCTCACGCACCTGGCGACCCTCTACCACGACGACGTCATGGACGAGGCGGACGTACGCCGCGGGGTGGAGAGCGCCAACGCCCGCTGGGGCAACTCGGTGGCCGTCCTGACGGGTGACTTCCTGTTCGCCCGCGCCTCGCACATCCTGGCCGACCTCGGGCCGGAGGCCGTCCGCATCCAGGCCGAGGCCTTCGAGCGGCTGGTGACGGGCCAGATCCTGGAGACGGCCGGCCCGCGCGACGGCCGCGACCCCGTCGCCCACTACCTCGACGTCATCGCCGGCAAGACCGGCTCGCTGATCGCCGTCTCCGGCCGCTTCGGCGCGCTGATGTCCGGTGCCGACGAGTCGGTCGTCGACATCCTGACCCAGTACGGCGAGCGTCTCGGCACCGCCTTCCAGCTCGCCGACGACGTCCTGGACATCGCCTCCGACGCGCACGAGTCCGGCAAGACCCCGGGCACCGACCTGCGCGAGGGGATCCCGACCCTGCCCGTACTGCGGCTGCGCGAGATGGCCGCCCGGAGCGGCGCCCCGGCCGACCTGGAGCTCGTGGCGCTCCTGGACGGGGACCTGACGGACGACGACCGGCACGCCGAAGTGCTCACCCGGCTCCGCGTGCACCCCGCGCTGGAGCAGGCCCGCCGCGACACCATCCGCTACGCGGAGGACGCGCGTGCCACGCTGGCGCCGCTGCCGGAGTGCTTCGCGAAGTCGGCGCTGGAGGAACTGTGCGACGCGGTGGTCCACCGGGCGGGATAGCAACTGGACGCACCTCTGGTTGCTTCACCAGCGGAACGGGCCCTTCCGTCCGGCCGACCCCTACGGGTCGGAGGAGGAAGGGCCCTTGCCGTGTCATCCCACGGGCGTACGCGGAGTTGCGTCCGGGGGCTGACGCCCGCGCGGCCCCGATTTGGTCAGATGGAGTCATCAACCCCACCAGATCGGGTGAGTGCGGCGCCACGGGGGTCGCCGCCGTCGAGACAGAGGGCAGGCATTCAAAATGGCAGCGAACACGAAGACTTCTCGCAAGGTCGCCCGGTACGCCGTACCGGTCGCGGTGGCAGGTGTGGCCGCGGCGACCGTCGCGATGGTCCCGGCCTTCGCCAACGCCGGCGGACCCGACCTGCCGAAGGTGACGGCGCAGCAGCTCATCGAGAAGATCGCCGCCTCGGACGTACAGGAGCTGTCCGGCACCGCCCGGATCTCCACCGACCTGGGCCTGCCGAAGATCGCGAGCGGTCTGCTCGGCGGCGGTGGCGTCGCGGGAGGCTCCGCCGCTCCGGAGGACAAGGTCGCGCAGCTGGCGAACGGGACGCACACCTTCCGCGTCGCGGCCGACGGCCCGGACCGCCAGAAGCTGACCTTCCTGGACGGCAAGGACGAGTACAGCCTCATCCACAACGGCAACGACGTGTGGGGCTACGACTCCAAGTCGAACGAGGTCTTCCACGAGAAGAACGCGGGCGACGCCGCCGGCCACGAGAAGGCGGGTGACCAGCTCGCCGCCTCGCCGCAGCAGCTGGCCCAGGACGTCCTGAAGGCCGCCGGCCCCACCACGGACATCGGCGTCGGCGACACGGCGCAGGTGGCCGGGCGGGACGCCTACCAGCTGGTGCTCAAGCCCAAGCAGGCCGGATCCACGGTCGGTGCGATCCAGATCGCCGTCGACGCCAAGAACGGCGTGCCGCTGCGCGTGCAGCTGCTCTCCTCCCAGGGCGGCAAGCCGATCGTGGACGCCGGCTTCACCAAGGTGGACTTCGCCAAGCCGTCCGCCGACACCTTCGCCTTCACCGCGCCCAAGGGCGCCAAGGTGACGGAGGGCGCGGACGGGGCGGGCAAGGGCAAGGACCGGGAGGACAAGCACTGGAAGGCCCTGGAGTCCTTCCCGGGCATGGAGGCCCTGACCGGCGGTGCGAACGGCAAGGGCGACGTGAAGGTCCTCGGCGAGGGCTGGACCACCGTCGCGCAGATCGACACCGGGGCCGGCAAGGGCCTCACGGACCTGGAGAAGTCCGGGAAGGACAAGAACGCGCCCAAGGAGGCCAAGCAGTTCATGGACTCCCTCGGGGACAAGGTCACCGGCAAGTTCGGCGAGGGCCGGATCTTCTCCACCCGCGTGGTCAACGCCCTGATCACGGACGACGGCAAGGTCTACGTCGGCGCGGTCACCAAGGACCAGCTCGTGAAGACGGCGAACGCCGCGAAGTAGCGGCCGACGGCGGAAGGGTGGCCCGGGACCTGTGTCCCGGGCCACCCTTCCGCCGTTCCCCTCCTGCGTACAGCAGCCCCGCTGTACGGTGGTGTGCATGTCGAGACACGTCACCATCCGCCTGAACGAAGAGTTCCATGAACGCCTGAAGGCGCGCGCGGCGGCGCTGGGGACGACGGTCACCGCGCTGATCACCGAGGTGACGGAACGCGAACTCGACGACGACCGGAAGAACTTCCTCTCCGGCATAGAGGAGTTCGCCGACCACTGGGGCTACTTCCAGGAGCGGTTCGGCAATTGAAGATCACCATGGAGTGGGCCTGGACCGCTCTGGCCCACCATCTCCCGTCCGATCCCGCCGTCTGGGACCCCTCCGGGGTGGCCGCCGCGGTCGCCCGGCACCAGAACGACCTCGTACTGGTGCCCGAACAGCCCGCCCCGGACACCGCGTGGCGGGCCGCCGCGTTTCTGCACACCCTCGCCGTGTGCCCGGCGCTGGAATCGCCGATGAACGAGTTCTACGCGGCCGCCGCGACCCGCTCGTACCTGCGCGTGGCGGGGGCCAAGCAGCTGCCCTCGCCGGAGGAGCTCGGCGATCTGGTGGAGGCGGCGAAGCTGGGCCGCGCGGACATCTCGGTGGTCGCCGAGGAGCTGCGGGCCCGTATCCAGGACCCGCAGCCCGACGCGACACTCAGAAAGTGATCTTCCAGCTGTTGATGTAGCCGACGTCCTGCCCGGCCACGTCCTTGACCTGGAGCTTCCAGACCCCGTTGGCCACCTCGCTCGACGCGTTGACCGTGTACGAGGCGATGACGTTGTCGGCCGAGTCCGAGCTGGAGGAGTTCTTCAGCCGGTACGCCGTGCCGTCGGGCGCGAGCAGGTCGATCACCAGGTCACCGCGGTAGGTGTGGACGATGTTCACGTCGACCTTGGTGGTGGCGGGCGCGTTGCCCGTGACGCCGGAGGCCGTGATCGGCGAGGTCACCGCGGCGGCGGGGGAGTCCGGGATGGACACGTCCGCCGTGTTCTCGAAGGACTGGCCCGGCGGGACGGGGGTGGCCGCCCCGAGGTTCCAGATCGCGTAGGCGATCGCGTCGGAGTTGCGGTCCAGGGCGGTGTCGTTGATGTTCGCCAGGGAGTCGCACGAGGAGTGGTAGCAGCGGTCGAAGGCCTGACCGGAGGTGCCGCCCCACTTCTGCGCCTGGGCCGCCGTCTTGGTGTAGTCGGCGCCGGAGAACAGGCCGCCGACCGCGATGCCCGCGTTCTTGAAGGGGGCGTGGTCGGAGCGGCCGTCGCCCTCGGTCTCGATCTCGGTCGGGACGCCGAGGCCGGCGTAGTAGTTCTTGAAGGTCTGCTCGATGGTCGGGTCGTCGTCGTAGACGAAGTAACCCGGGTTCGGGGAGCCGATCATGTCGAAGTTCAGGTAGCCGGAGATTTTCGCCTTCTCGGCGGCCGGCAGGTTGTTGACGTAGTACTTCGAGCCGACCAGGCCCAGCTCCTCCGCGCCCCACCAGCCGAAGCGCAGGTGCTTCGTCGGCTGCAGGCCCGCTCGGGAGACGGCGAGCGCGGTCTCCAGGACCGCCGCGGAACCGGAGCCGTTGTCGTTGATGCCGGCGCCCGCGGACACCGAGTCCAGGTGCGAGCCGGACATCAGGACCGAGTTCGGGTCGCCGCCCGGCCAGTCGGCGATCAGGTTGTAGCCCGTGGCGCCGCTGGAGGTGAAGGTCTGCAGGGTGGTGGTGAAGCCCGCCGCGTCGAGCTTGGCCTTCACGTAGTCGATCGAGGCCTTGTAGCCGGTCCTGCCGTGCGCGCGGTTGCCGCCGTTGTTCGCGGCGATGGTGGAGAGCTGCGACAGGTGGGCCTTGACGTTGGCCAGCGGGATGTCGGGGGGTGTCGGCGCCGCGGCGGCCGCTGTGGGAGCGGCGAGCGCGGCGGGAGTGGTGGCGGCGAACAGGCCGGCGACCGCGACAGCGGTCACGGCGGCAAGGCGCCGGGAGACGGACAGGCTCATGTGGGGGCTCCGGGGATTCCGCGGGGATTTGACGGAACTGGCGATATAGAGCAGGTGAGCGGTAGTGCGTCTGTGCGAGCCTGATGTTCAGTGAGAGTGTGACTGTCCGTCAAGACCACAATTCGGTCAGGCGAGTTCGGAAAACGGACGATCCCCGGTACGGAGGTTCCGTACCGGGGATCGTGGGGTTCGCGCGTGCGCTGTTGCGGAGTCCTACGCGGGCTCGTGCGCCGGTGCCACGGCGGCCGCCGACGCCATCGCGAGCGCCGCCCGGGAACGCCGCGACGTCCGCAGCGCGTCCCAGGTCAGGACGGCCAGCGCGGCCCACACCAGGGAGAATCCGGCCCAGCGCTCGGGCGGCATCGCCTCGTGGAAGTAGAGGACGCCGAGCCCGAACTGGAAGACCGGGGCCATGTACTGGAGGAGCCCGAGGGTGGACAGCGGGACCCGGATCGCCGCCGCCCCGAAGAACACCAGCGGGATCGCGGTGACCAGCCCCGTGGCGGCCAGCAGGAGCGAGTGGCCGACGCCGTGCGAGGCGAAGCTGGACTGGCCCTGCGCGCTTAGCCACAGCAGGTAGCCGAGGGCGGGGAGGAACAGTACGGCCGTCTCGGCGGTCAAGGACTCCAGGCCGCCCATGTTGAGCTTCTTCTTGATCAGCCCGTAGGTCGCGAAGGAGAAGGCCAGGATCAGCGAGATCCACGGCGGCCGCCCGTAGCCGATGGCGAGCACCAGCACGGCGACGAAGCTGATGCCGACGGCCGCCCACTGCGCGCGGCGCAGCCGCTCACCCAGCACCAGCACGCCGATCGCGATGCTGACCAGGGGATTGATGAAGTAGCCGAGGCTGGCCTCGACGACCTGACCGTTGTTGACGGCCCAGATGTACAGGCCCCAGTTCACGCTGATCACCGAGGCGGCCAGCGTGGTCAGGCCGAGCTTGCGGGGCTGGCGCAGCAGCTCCCGTACCCAGCCCCAGCGGCGCAGCGCGAGCAGGGCGATCCCGACCACGGCCAGGGACCACACCATGCGGTGGGCGAGGATCTCGACGGCCCCGGAAGGCTTGAGAAGCGGCCAGAAGAGGGGGACCAGCCCCCACATCCCGTATGCGCCGAATCCGTAGAGCAAACCCGTGCGCTGTTCGTTCTCTGCCTTCACGGGGCCTCCTGTACGACTTCAAGCCAACCTGACGACGGTATCGCCGCTGGGGCCGGATGTCATGCCCGTTTGCAGGAGATGCTCATGACACTCGTGGGGGCTTGCGCGGCGGAGTCAGGCCAGCGCGGCGGCGATCGCATCGGCTACCGGGGTCGTCGGCCGGCCGATCAGGCGCGCCAGGTCCCCGCTGGTCCCCGCCAGCCGGCCGCGCGCGATCGCCGCGTCCACGTCGACCATGATCGCCGCGAAGCCCCCGGGGACTCCGGCGCCGGTCAGGATCGACAGGTGCTCGGTCGCCGGCACCTGCGCGTACGCGATCTCCTTGCCGGTCTGCGCCGACAGCTCGGCCGTGTACTCGGCCAGGCTCCACGCGGTGTCGCCGGAGAGCTCGTAAACCCGGTTCAGGTGACCCTCGCCGGTGAGCGCGACGGCCGCGGCGGCGGCGTAGTCGGCCCGCGCCGCCGAGGCGACCCGGCCCTCGCCCGCGCTGGCGACGACCGCGCCGTGCTCCAGGTGGGTGGCCAGGTCCCGGGTGTAGTTCTCGTGGTACCAGCCGTTGCGCAGGAAGGTGTACGGGATCCCGGAGTCGAGGATGGCCTGCTCGGTGGCCCGGTGCTCGGCGGCCAGGTCGAAGTCGGCCTCGGGGCCGCCGAGGACGCCGGTGTAGGCGAGCTGCGCCACGCCCGCGGCCTGCGCGGCCACCAGTACGGCGGTGTGCTGCGCGACGCGGCGGCCGATCTCGTTGCCGGAGATCAGCAGGACCCGGTCACCGGCCCGGAAGGCGGCGGCCAGGGCGGCCGGGTCGTCGTAGTCGGCCACGCGTACGTCGACCCCGCGCTCGGCGAGGTCGGCGGCCTTCTTGCTGTCGCGGACCACGACGGCGACGCGGTCGGCGTCGACGCGGGACAGCAGCTCCTCGACGACGAGACGGCCGAGGGCTCCGGTGGCTCCGGTGACGACGATGCTCATGATTGCTCCCCATTCGGTGGCGCGATGGCGCAGTGGCGCTGTGCGGTAATGCCACCCTACGGTAAGCGCTAACTTTTAGAAAGTGTCCTGATCCGTGAGGACGGCGACCGCGCAGACATGCCGAAGCCCGGACCTCCTGGGAGGTCCGGGCTTCGCTCCGCCGGACGGGCGGCCTTCGCGCGGGTCAGCCGACGACCGTCCAGGTGTCGTTGCCGCTCAGCAGGGTCGCGAGGTCGCCCTTGCCGTTGCGGTCGATGGCCGTGTCGAGCTGCTCGGACATGAGCGTGTCGTAGACGGGCCGTTCGACGTCGCGGAAGACACCGATGGGCGTGTGGTGGAGGGTGTCGGGGTCGGCGAGGCGGGACAGCGCGAAAGCCGAGGTCGGGCTGGTGCCGTGCGCGTCGTGGACCAGGATCCGCGACTCGTTGTCCGGGGTGACCGCGACGACCTGGAGGTCGCCGGTGGCGGGATCCCGGACGACGCCCTTGTTCCCGTCGGTGCCGAAGCGGATCGGCTGCCCGTGCTCCAGCCGGATCACGGCATCCTGCGCCTGGTCCTTGTCCTTCAGGACCTCGAAGGCTCCGTCGTTGAAGATGTTGCAGTTCTGGTAGATCTCCACCAGCGCCGTGCCCTGGTGGTCGGCGGCCGCGCGGAGCACCTCGGTGAGGTGCTTGCGGTCGGAGTCCACCGTCCGCGCCACGAACGAGGCTTCCGCGCCGATGGCCAGGGACACCGGGTTGAAGGGCGCGTCCAGCGAACCCATCGGGGTGGACTTGGTGATCTTGCCGACCTCGGAGGTGGGGGAGTACTGCCCCTTGGTCAGACCGTAGATCCGGTTGTTGAACAGCAGGATCTTGAGGTTGACGTTCCGCCGAAGGGCGTGGATGAGGTGGTTTCCGCCGATGGAGAGCGCGTCCCCGTCACCCGTGACGACCCAGACGGAGAGGTCGCGGCGGGAGGTGGCCAGCCCGGTGGCGATGGCCGGGGCGCGGCCGTGGATCGAGTGCATCCCGTAGGTGTTCATGTAGTACGGGAAGCGGGAGGAACAGCCGATGCCCGAGACGAAGACGATGTTCTCCTTCGCGAGGCCGAGCTCGGGCATGAAGCCCTGGACGGCGGCGAGGACGGCGTAGTCGCCGCAGCCGGGGCACCAGCGGACCTCCTGGTCCGACTTGAAGTCCTTCGCCGACTGCACGGCCTCGGCCTTCGGCACCAGCGAGAGCAGATCGGGGGCGTCGGTCACCTCAGTCATTGATGGCCTCCTCGAGGACCTTCGCGAGCTGCTCCGCCTTGAACGGCATTCCGTTGACCTGGTTGTACGACTGGGCGTCGACCAGGTATTTCGCCCGGACCAGGGTGGCGAGCTGCCCGAGGTTCATCTCCGGCACCACTACCTTCTCGTAACGCCCCAGAACCTCGCCGAGATTCCCCGGGAAGGGGTTCAGGTGGCGCAGATGGGCCTGCGCGATGGGGTGGCCGGCCGAGCGCAGCCGGCGTACAGCGGCGGTGATGGGGCCGTACGTGGAACCCCAGCCGATGACCAGGGTGCGCGCGCCGTCCGGGTCGTCGACGTCGACGTCGGGGACCTGGATGCCGTCGATCTTGGCCTGTCGGGTGCGGACCATGAGGTCGTGGTTTGCGGGGTCGTAGGAGATGTTGCCGGTGCCGTCCTGCTTCTCGATCCCGCCGATGCGGTGTTCGAGGCCGGGGGTGCCGGGGACCGCCCACGGGCGGGTCAGGGTCTCCGGGTCGCGCTTGTAGGGCCAGAACACCTCGGTGCCGTCGGCGAGGGCGTGGTTGGGGCCGGTGGCGAACTTGACCTTGAGGTCGGGCAGGTCGGCGACGTCGGGGATCCTCCAGGGCTCGGACCCGTTGGCCAGGTAGCCGTCGGAGAGCAGGAAGACCGGGGTCCGGTAGGTGAGCGCGATCCGGGCCGCGTCCAGGGCCGCGTCGAAGCAGTCCGCGGGGGTGCGCGGCGCGACGACGGGGACGGGGGCCTCACCGTTGCGCCCGTACATCGCCTGCAGCAGGTCGGCCTGCTCGGTCTTGGTGGGCAGCCCGGTGGAGGGCCCGCCGCGCTGGATGTCCACGATCAGCAGCGGCAGCTCCAGGGAGACGGCCAGGCCGATCGTCTCGGACTTCAGCGCCACACCGGGGCCGGAGGTGGTGGTCACGCCCAGGGCCCCGCCGAAGGCGGCTCCGAGGGCGGCTCCGATGCCGGCGATCTCGTCCTCGGCCTGGAAGGTCCGCACGCCGAAGTTCTTGTGCTTCGACAGCTCGTGCAGGATGTCCGAGGCCGGGGTGATCGGGTACGAGCCCAGGTAGAGCGGCAGATCGGCCTGCTGGGCGGCTGCGACCAGCCCGTACGACAGGGCCAGGTTCCCGGAGATGTTGCGGTAGGTGCCGGTCGGGAAGGCCTGGCTCGCCGGGGCGACCTCGTAGGAGACCGCGAAGTCCTCCGTCGTCTCCCCGAAGTTCCAGCCCGCCCGGAAGGCGGCCACGTTCGCCTCCGCGATCTGCGGCTTCTTCGCGAACTTCTGCCGCAGGAAGTTCTCCGTACCCTCCGTCGGCCGGTGGTACATCCAGCTCAGCAGGCCCAGCGCGAACATGTTCTTGCTGCGCTCGGCCTCCTTGCGGGGCAGCCCGAAATCCTTCAGCGCCTCGACCGTGAGGGTGGTCAGCGGCACGGGGTGGAGGTTGTAGGCGGCGAGGGAGCCGTCCTCCAGGGGAGAGGTGTGGTAGCCGACCTTGGCCATGGGGCGCTTGGTGAACTCATCGGTATTGATGATGATCTCCGCGCCGCGCGGCACGTCGCCGATGTTCGCCTTCAGGGCGGCGGGGTTCATCGCGACCAGCACGTTCGGGGCGTCACCGGGCGTGAGGATGTCATGGTCCGCGAAATGCAGCTGGAAGGACGACACGCCCGGCAGGGTTCCGGCAGGGGCGCGGATCTCGGCGGGGAAGTTCGGGAGCGTGGACAGATCGTTGCCGAACGTCGCCGTCTCCGAGGTGAACCGGTCACCGGTGAGCTGCATACCGTCACCGGAGTCACCCGCGAATCTGATGATCACACGATCGAGACGCCGGACTTCCTTGCCGCCCGGACCCGCCGGGGTGCGTTGTCCACCGACAACGGCACCCCCAGCCCCGTCGGCCTGCTCGGCCGGGCTACTGACCTGGCTGGTCACTGAACTGGACCTCCTTCGAGGCGTGGGCACCCCCAGAACCAACCCTACGACGGTCGGCGCTCCGGGGGCGGCCACATTCTGGACCGTTGGACCGCCCATCGAGACGGCCCGACCGGTATGCCATATCTGACAGAGTGTCAGTCGATCAAGATTTCAGGTAGGTGAGAACGGCCAGTACACGCCGGTGATCCCCGTCACTCGGCGACAGGCCCAGCTTCATGAAGATGTTGCTGACGTGCTTCTCCACCGCTCCGTCGCTCACGACCAGCTGTTTCGCCACGGCGGAATTGGTACGGCCTTCGGCCATCAGGCCGAGCACCTCGCGCTCGCGCGGCGTCAGGCCCGCCAGCACGTCCTGCTTGCGGCTGCGGCCGAGCAGCTGGGCGACGACCTCGGGGTCCAGGGCGGTACCACCCCGGGCCACCCGCACCACCGCGTCCAGGAACTCCCGCACCTCCGCCACCCGGTCCTTGAGCAGGTACCCCACCCCGGTGCTGGAACCGGCCAGCAGCTCGGTGGCGTACTGCTCCTCCACGTACTGCGACAGCACGAGCACCCCTATCCCGGGGTGGTCGCGCCGTAGCCGTACGGCGGCCCGTACGCCTTCGTCGGTGTGCGTCGGCGGCATCCGTACGTCTGCCACCACCACGTCCGGCAGCGTGTCCTCCGCAGCCAGCTCCGCCACCGTCTTGATCAGGGCTTCCGCGTCCCCGACGCCGGCCACGACGTCATGCCCCCGGTCGGTCAGCAGCCGGGTCAGGCCCTCACGCAGCAGCACCGAGTCCTCGGCGATGACCACCCGCACCCTGTCGTTCACGATTCAGCAGCTCCCGCGTCCACTCGTTCCCGCACTCCCTGGCACAGCCAAGCATCCCAGCCTCAAGGCCGGATCAAGGCAGGGCCGGACCAAGGAGTGGGCGTACGGGGCGAGTTTTCGAACACGAGGGGTGTCGAGGCATCCCGGAAGGCGGTGAGGAGCGTCTACGGGCGCCAGGGCAGCTCGGCGGTGACCGTGGTTCCCACCCCGACGGGGGAGTCGACGACCAGCACCCCCTCCACGGCGTCCAGCCGCTCGGCCAGCCCCGCCAGTCCCGTCCCGGCCCCGGCGCCCGCCCCGCCCCGGCCGTCGTCGGCGACCTGGATCAGCAGCCGCTCCCCCGACCTCCACACCTCCACGCTCGCGACCCGTGCCCGCGCGTGCTTGCTGATGTTCTGCAGCAGCTCCGAGACCGTGAAGTACGCGATCCCCTCGATCGACGCCGCGGGCCGTGCAGGGAGATCCACGGTCACCCGTACCGGAACGGCGCACCGCGAGGCCACCGAGGACAGCGCGGCGTCCAGGCCCCGGTCGGTCAGTACCGCCGGGTGGATGCCCCGGGCCAGGTCACGGAGCTCCTGGAGGGCGATCTTCACCTCTCCGTGGGCCTCGTCCACCATGCGGGCGGCGGCCCGCGGGTCCTCCGTGGCCTTCTCCTTGGCCAGCCCCAGATCCATCGCGAGGGCCACCAGCCGTGCCTGCGCCCCGTCGTGCAGATCGCGCTCGATGCGCCGCAGGTCGGCGGCGGCGGTGTCCACGACCACGCCCCGGTCGGACTCCAGCTCGCTCACGCGGCTGTCCAGCCGGGACGGCCCGAGCAGCCCGCCGACCATGACCCGGTCGACGGTGGTCAGGGCCCGGATCACCCACGGGGTGGCGAGGGTGAAAGCCAGCCCGGACAGGCAGGCGAGGGCGATCTCCGCGGGGGAGTCCAGGAAGAAGGAGTAGTCGTCGTTCTGGAAGAGCTGCAGTCCGGGCTGGTCGGTGTAGGCGGGGAAGACCCAGAACCAGACCGGGTACAGCAGGAAGGCCCATCCGTACGCCCAGAACACCAGTGCCACGCAGAAGCTGAACACCGCCCACGGGAAGTGGATCACGGAGTACAGCACGTGCCGCCAGGCGCTCCCGCTCCCCAGCAGCGCCCCCATCGCGGAGAGGGGGCCGCTCTTCTTCGCCCGGATCGGAGCCGGATCGGCGATGCCGGTCCCGAGCAGGGCGCGCACCCGGCCCCGCTCCAGACGGCCGAACCCGCGGCACACGGCGAGCAGTCCGGCGAGCACCGGGACCCCGAGGAAGGTGACGAGCAGCCCGGCGCCGAGGCTCAGGCCGGTCACGGCGAGCGAGAAGTACAGGATGCTCAGCGGCAGCCCGGTCAGCAGATACCCGAACTCGCGCCAGGTCCGCCGCTCGACGGGAGCCCGCAACGCCGCGATCCCCCCGCCCGTGCCCGTCCCGTTGCCCATGATCCCGACCTGCCCTTCCCGTCTTCCCGATACCCCTCCACCCTGTCGGCCCGGCTCCACGGGAACCATGCGGCGAGTCGGCCTGTCGGGAGGGGGGTTAACCCCACCCCCGGGCTCGGCGACTTCAGCCCCGCCGGCGCTTGAGGCACGGGGTCCCGGGGGCAGCGCCCCCGGGACGGCGCCGCAGCCAAATCAGCCCCGCCGGCGTTTGAGGCGCGGGGTCTGGGGCGGAGCCCCAGGAAACGGCGCCGCACCCGGACACGCGACGGGACCCCCGCCCTCTCCGGACGGGAGTCCCGATCGCGAGCCGAAGGGCCGGTTACGCGCGAGCCGAAGGGCCGGTTACGCGCGAGCGAAGGGCCCGGTTACGCGCGAGCCGAAGGGCCCGGCTACGCGCGGTCGCGCCACGGCAGCTCCGCCGTCACCACCGTCCCCTCCCCCTGCGGAGAGTCAACGACGAAGATCCCGTCCACGGCCCCCAGCCGCTCGGCCAGCCCCGCCAGCCCGCTCCCGCCGGAGACGTCGGCCCCGCCCCGCCCGTCGTCCGACACCCGGATCAGCAGCCGCGGCCCCGCCCGCCACACCTCCACGCTCGCGCTCCGCGCCCGCGCGTGCTTGCTCACGTTCTGCAGCAGCTCCGACACCACGAAGTACGCGATGCCCTCGATCGCCTCCGCCGGCCGCGCCGGCAGGTCCACCGCCACCTTCACCGGCACCACGCACCGCGCCGCCACCGACGACAGCGCCGCGTCCAGGCCCCGGTCGGTCAGCACCGCCGGATGGATCCCGCGCGCGAGGTCCCGTAGCTCCTGGAGCGCCAGCTTCACCTCCCCGTGGGCCTCGTCGACCATCGCCGCCGCACCCTCCGGGTCCTCCAGCAGCTTCTCCTTCGCCAGACCCAGCCCCATCGCGAGGGCCACCAGCCGTGCCTGCGCCCCGTCGTGCAGATCCCGCTCGATGCGCCGCAGGTCGGCCGCCGCGGTGTCCACGACCACGCCCCGGTCGGACTCCAGCTCCGCGATCCGCCGCTCCAGGCCGTCGGACGGCGACAGCAGCCCCCGCACCATCGCGCGGTCCGCGTTCGCCAGCATCCGCACCACGTACGGCAGCACCGGCCACAGCACGAACAGCCCGCTCAGCGCTACCGTGAAGGTGAGCAGCCCCCACGGGAGCCGGACCAGCTGGTACAGCACCGTCCGCCAGCCGACCGGGTCCTTGATGCTCGTCCACAGCCAGGGGAAGAACCCCCCGGCCCGCCGCGGGCCGGGAATCGGCGTCGGCTCGTCCACCCGTACGCCCAACAGCGCCCGGGCCCTCGCCCGGTCCACGCGTCCCAATTGCCGAGACAGATAGAGACCACATGCGAGCAGCGGAAGTCCGACCGCGGTCACGGACAGCACGCCCGTGCCCGTAACCATGACAACTGCGTAAACGAATCCGACGATCGCCAGCGGCAAATTGCTCACAAGATAGGCGATCTCCTTACACGTCACGGCGCTGAAGACGGCGCGGACGGGCGGAGGCCGGTCGTTGTCGGGGATGCCCTGGCTCATGGTCATGCGGCACAGCCTGCCAAGCGCCGTCCGCTGATGCCATGGGGTGGCCGGGGTGCTGTGAACGGGGGATAACCCCACCCCGTGTGGGGCAGGCCCTAGACTCCCGCGTGTAACAGATCGTCGACAGTGACCGAGGAGCGAGGAACGGACGTGCCCGAACCAACGGTATCGACCGTAACCGTACTCGCGGCGGACTACTTCCGGAGTTATTCGGTCGTCGGCCTGCTGGCGCTGCTCGGTGTGCTTTTCGTGGCGGTGGCCTTCGGCGCCGGCCGCCTCCTGCGGCCCGTGGTCCCGACCCCCGAGAAGCTGCTGACCTACGAGTGCGGCGTGGACCCGGTCGGCGAGGGCTGGGCGCACACCCAGGTCCGCTACTACGTCTACGCGTTCCTCTACGTCATCTTCGCCGTCGACTCGATCTTCCTGTTCCCGTGGGCGACGGTGTTCGCCGCCGCCGGTTACGGCGCCACGACGCTGGTGGAGATGTTCATCTTCCTGGGCTTCCTGGCCGTCGGCCTGCTCTATGCGTACAAGAAGGGCGTCCTCGAATGGACGTGACACCGGAGCCCGTGATGCTCCCGGAGCCCATGCGCCTGGGAGTGCTCTCCCGCCTCGCCCCGGAACCGATGAAGGTGGTCCTGAACTGGGGCCGCCGGTACAGCCTGTGGGTCTTCAACTTCGGCCTCGCCTGCTGCGCGATCGAGTTCATCGCCGCGTCGATGGCCCGCCACGACTTCATCCGCCTCGGCGTCATCCCCTTCGCGCCCGGGCCCCGGCAGGCCGACCTGATGATCGTCTCGGGCACGGTCACGGACAAGATGGCACCGGCCGTGAAGCGGCTCTACGAGCAGATGCCGGAGCCGAAGTACGTCATCTCCTTCGGCGCCTGCTCCAACTGCGGTGGCCCGTACTGGGACTCGTACTCCGTGACGAAGGGCGTCGACCAGATCATCCCGGTCGACGTCTACGTACCCGGTTGCCCGCCGCGTCCGGAGGCGCTGCTCCAGGGCATCCTCAAGCTCCAGGAGAAGATCGCCCGCGAGTCGCTGGCGGACCGCTACGCCTCGGGTCCCTCCGTGGCCCAGCTGACGAGCGGCCTGGTCACACCCCCTGGGGCCGGCGCGTGAACCTCTACGACTCCCTTCCCGACGCGGCGCCGACGGTCTTCGGCGAAGAGGCCGTGGGCTCGTCCTCGTACGACGTCCTGACGGTGGACGTCCCGGTCGGCTCCTGGATCTCCGCCCTGGAGATCGCCCGGGACAAGCTGGGCTGCACGTACTTCGACTGGCTGAGCGCGGTGGACGAGCCGGGCACCGGCTTCCGGATCTGCGCGCACGTCGTCTCGTTGGAGAACCACCGCGTACGCCGCCTGCTGCTGCGCACGACCGTGCCGCACGCCGCTCCCTCGCTGCCCTCGGCGGTCGCCGTGTACGCGGGCGCGGAATGGCACGAGCGCGAGACCTTCGAGATGTTCGGCGTGACCTTCACCGACCACCCGCACCTGGTCCACCTCCTCCTCCCGGAGAACTTCGAGGGCCACCCGCTGCGCAAGGACTTCGTCCTGGCCGCGCGCGTCGCCAAGGCCTGGCCCGGGGCCAAGGAGCCGGGCGAGGCCCACGATCCGGACGCCCCCAAGCGCCGCCAGATGCTCCCGCCGGGCGTCCCGGACCCCAACGACTGGGGCCCGATGAAGGGCCAGCTCCCGCCGGCTCCGGCCCGCCCGGCCCGCACCCCGCGCGCCGCCGGCGCGGCGGGCGCGGCCGCCCGCACCCCCCGCGAGGGCGCCCCCGCCCGCCGCACCCGCTCGGTCACAGAAGGCTCGGCCACCCAGGCCACCCAGGCCACCCAGGCCGCGCCGGAGACCCCGGCGGCCGGGGCTGCGCCCGGGACCCCGCCCCGCCCGCCCCGCCGTACGCGCTCGGTCTCGGAGGGCTCGGCCAGCCAGGCCGTGCCGCCGACCGCGACCCGGGCCCCGGCACCGACAGGGGCCGAGGCACCCGCGCCCGATGCCGCACCCGGCGCCACCCGCCCGGCGGGCACCGGCTCGGACGCCCCCTGGCACAACCCGAAGCCCGCCTTCGAGGAGCCTCCGGCCCCAGCAGGGCCGGCCGCCCCGGCAGGGCCGGCCGCCCCAGCCACGCCGGACCAGGCCACGCCGGACGAGACCGAGACCACCGGGGCCAAGACCGCCGAGGCCCCGGCCACGCCGGACCAGGCCACGCCGGCCCCGGCCGAGACCGCCAAGGCCAAGACCGCTGCGGTCCCGGCCACCCCGGACCAGGCCACACCGGACGAGGCCGAGACCGCCGAGGCCAAGACCGCCGAGGCCCCGGCCACCCCGGACCAGGCCACGCCGGCCCCGGCCGGGACCGCCGAGGCCCCCGGCCCGGAACCCGACCCCACCACCCCGGACAAAAACGGAGGCGACGCGTGAACGACGTCCTCGACGTCGCCCTGCGGCTGATCGTCGTCTTCGCCGTCTTCCTCGTGCTCCCGCTCGTCATCGGGCAGACCGAGCACAAGGTGATGGCCCACATGCAGGGCCGCCTCGGCCCCATGTACGCCGGCGGCTTCCACGGCTGGGCCCAGCTCGTCGCCGACGGCGTGAAGTTCGCGCAGAAGGAAGACATCGTCCCGGCCAACGCCGACCGGCGGATCTTCCAGCTCGCGCCCGCCGTCGCGCTGCTGCCGTACCTCCTCGTCCTGCTCGCGATCCCGATCGGCCCGGGCGAGGGCGCGGTCGGCCAGGTCATCGACGCCGGCCTGTTCTTCGTGCTCGCCGTCATGGGCGTCGGAGTCCTCGGCTCCCTCATGGCCGGCTGGGCCTCCGCGAACAAGTTCTCCCTTCTCGGCGGCCTGCGCACCGCCGCCCAGCTGCTCGCCTACGAGCTGCCCATGCTGCTCGCCGCCGCCTCCGTGGCCATGGCGGCCGGAACGGTGTCCCTCCCCGGCATCGTCGAGAGCTTCCAGTGGTGGTGGCTGCCCTGGCAGATCGTCGGCGCGCTCGTGTTCTTCACCGCCGGCCTCGCCGAACTCCAGCGGCCCCCCTTCGACATGCCCGTCGCCGACTCCGAGATCATCTTCGGGGCGTACACCGAGTACACCGGCCTGCGCTTCGCGCTGTTCCTGCTCGCCGAGTACGCCGGCATCGTCGTCCTCTGCTCCCTCACCACCGTCCTCTTCCTCGGCGGCTGGCAGGGACCCTTCGGCGGCGACGGTCTCGGCTGGGTCTGGACCCTGCTCAAGACCGCGATCCTCGCCTTCGTCGTGATCTGGCTCCGCGTGAGCTACCCGCGCCTGCGCGAGGACCAGCTCCAGAAACTCGCCTGGACCACGCTCATCCCGCTCGCGCTCGCCCAGATCGCGCTCACCGGCATCGTGAAGGTGGCGATGAACTGATGCCCATCCCCGGATCCGGCCTCGCCAAGGGCCTTGCCGTGACGCTGCGCACGATGACGAAGCGCTCGCACACCGCCCAGTACCCCGACGTCCAGCCCCAGCTCCCGCCGCGCAGCCGCGGGGTCATCGGCCTGTTCGAGGAGAACTGCACGGTCTGCATGCTGTGTGCCCGTGAGTGCCCCGACTGGTGCATCTACATCGACTCCCACAAGGAGACGATGCCGGCCAGCACCCCCGGTGGCCGCGAGCGCAGCCGCAACGTCCTCGACCGCTTCGCCATCGACTTCTCCCTCTGTATGTACTGCGGCATCTGCATCGAGGTGTGCCCCTTCGACGCCCTCTTCTGGTCGCCGGAGTTCGAGTACGCGGAGACCGACATCCACGAACTGACCCACGAGCGCGACAAGCTCCGCGAGTGGATGTGGACCGTCCCGGCCCCGCCCGCCCTGGACCCGGCCGCCGAGGAGCCCAAAGAGATCGCCGCCGCCCGCAAGGCCGTGGACAAGGCCGAAGCCGCCGCAGCAGCAGCCGCAGCCGCCGCCGAGGCCGCCCAGGCCGAAGCCGCCGGGGCCACGCCCACCGAGCCCGGCACCCCCGGCACCGAGCCCGGCACGCCTGGCACCAGTACCGAGCCCGGCACGCCCGGCACCGGCACCCCCGGCACCGACCCCGGCACCAACGCCCCCGAGCCCCGCACGCCCGGCCCCGGCACCGAGCCCGGCACCCCCGGCCCCGGTACCGACCCGGCGGGAGGCACCGCCTGATGCTCACCGCCCACCTCGCGGCCGCCGCCCCAGGCACGGGTTTCCTCTCCCCCGCCGGCGTCGAGATCGCCTTCGTCCTCGTCGGCCTCGCCACCCTCGGCGCGGCCCTCGTCACGGTCACCACCAAGCAACTGGTGCACGCCGCCCTCTGGCTGGTCGTCGCGCTCGGCGGCATCGCCGTCGAGTACCTGCTGCTGACCGCCGAGTTCATCGCCTGGGTCCAGGTCCTGATCTACCTCGGCTCCGTGGTCGTCCTCCTCCTCTTCGGGCTGATGCTCACCAAGGCGCCCATCGGCCGCTCCCCGGACGCCGACTCAGGCAACCGCTGGGTCGCGGCCGGCGTCGCCGGCGTCGCGGCCGTCGCACTCGTCTGGGTCGTCGTCGACGCCTTCCGCACGACCTGGATCGACCTCGACGGCCCCGTCCAGGGCTCCACGAAGGTCTCCGGCGAGATCCTCTTCCAGCACTGGGTGCTGCCCTTCGAAGCGCTCTCCGTCCTCCTCCTCGCAGCCCTGATCGGCGCCATCGTGCTGTCCCGCAGGAACAACCCCGCTGAAGACAGCGCCGCCGCCCCGGCCGGCGCCGGCGACAAGAAGGGGCAGCGCTGATGCACCTCGCCTACCCCGCCGTGCTGGCGGCGCTCCTCTTCTGCACGGGCCTGTACGGAGTGCTCGCCCGCCGCAACGCCATCCTGGTCCTGATGTCCGTCGAGCTGATGCTCAACGCCGTCAACCTCAACCTGGTGGCCTTCGACGTCTGGCTGCGCGACACCCTGCACGCAGGCCAGGCCCTCGCCCTCTTCACCATCGCCATCGCCGCCGCCGAGATCGGCATCGGCCTCGCGATCGTGCTGATGGTCTACCGCAACCGCGGCACCTCGGACGTCGACCGGCTCCGCGACACCGCCGAGGGCCACGAGCCCGCCCCGAACAACCCGAGCGAGGTCACCGCGTGAGCACCACGACCCTCGCCGTCCTGGTCCCCCTCCTCCCCTTCCTGGGCGCGGTCGCGGGACTGCTCTTCGGCCGCACCGCCCCCGGATTCGTCCGGCCCCTCGCCATCCTGCCGACGCTGGGCGCGGCCGTACTCGCGGTGGTCGTCGCGATCCGGCAGGGCGGCGGCACGGCGATCAGCACCGCGACCGAGCTGACCCCGACCGGCTCGGTACCGATCGACCTCTCGCTGTACATCGACGGCTTCGCCGCGCTGGTCGCCGTCCTGGTCGGGGTCGTCGCCACCTGCGTACAGCTCTACTCGACGGCGTACCTCCGCGAGGACCCGCGCTACCCGTCGTATGCCGCTCTGGTCTCACTGTTCACCTCCGCCATGCTGCTCGTCGTCTACTCCGGCGACCTGATGGTGCTGCTGGTCGGCTGGGAGGTCATGGGCATCTGCTCGTACTTCCTGGTCGGCCACTACTGGGAGACCGAGGCGGCCCGCTCCGCGTCCCTGAAGGCCTTCCTCGTCACCAAGCTCGGCGACGTCCCCTTCCTGATCGGCCTGTTCGCGCTCGCCGCCGACGCCGGCTCCTTCCGGATCACCAAGATCCTGGGCACCGTCGCCGCGGGCGGGCTCGACCACCCGACGCTGATCGCGCTGTTGCTGCTCGCCGGAGTCGCGGGCAAGTCCGCGCAGTTCCCGCTGCACACCTGGCTCCCGGACGCCATGGCCGGCCCGACCCCGGTCTCCGCGCTGATCCACGCCGCGACGATGGTCGCCGCCGGTGTCTACTTCATCGCCCGCCTCCTCCCCGTGTTCGCGGCCTCCCAGGCCGCGCTGATGGTCATGGCCGTCATGGCGGCCGTCACGATGGTCGGCTCCGGCCTCGCCGCCCTGGCCCAGGACGACATCAAGCGGGTGCTCGCCTACTCCACGGTCGGCCAGCTCGGCTACATGACCGGCGCCCTGGCCGTCGGCGACCGCGGCGCCGCCGTCTTCCACCTCCTGTCCCACGGCGCCTTCAAGGCGCTCCTGTTCCTCGGCGCCGGCGTGATCATCCATGCCGCCGGTACGAACTCCCTGGCCGCCATGTCCCGTATGGACGGCCTGGCCAAGCGCATCCCCGACGCCTTCTGGACGATGACGATCGCGCTGCTCGCGCTCGCCGCGATTCCGCCGTTCGCCGGCTTCTTCTCCAAGGAAGCCGTCCTCGTCGCCGCCGAGCACACCGCCACCGGCCACTCGGAGTTCGCGCCCAGCGCCGCCGGCTGGGTGGTCCTGGTCGCGGGTGTGCTGACCGCCCTGCTCACCGCCGCCTACGCCACCCGGCTGTGGCTGATGGCCTTCCGCGGCCGGGGCGCCGCCGCCCCCGACCACGGCAAGGAGCCCGTCGCCATGACCGGCGTGCTGTGGCTGCTCGCGATCCCCTCGATCGGCTTCGGCCTCGCGGCGGGCCCCCTCGCCGACTGGTTCGACGGCAAGGAACTCACCCCGACCCTGGCCACCTCGATCCTCGGCACCGGAGCCGCGGCCATCGGCGCCATGCTCACCTACGCCCTCTGGCAGCGCGCCACGGTCAAGGCCGCCGCAGCCGGGTACGGAGCGGGCCTGTCCGCGTCCGCCGCCGCCGCGGAATCCGCCGCCGAGACCCCCGAGGTCGCCGAGGTCACCCACGACCACCCCGCCGTCCCGGCCGGCTCCGCACCGGACCCCGGCAAGGCGCTCCTCGGGCCGCTGCACCGCCACGCGGCCGACGGCTTCCACCTCGACGCCGTCTACGACCGGCTCTTCGTCCGCCCCGTCCGCGCGGCCGCGAGCCTGGTCCGCTTCCTCGACCGCGAGGTCGTGGACACGTACGTCAGTGGCGCGGGCGCCGGCCCCCGGCTGCTCGGCAGCCTCGTACGCCGGGCCCAGACCGGCAACGTGCAGAGCTACCTGAGCGCCCTGCTCGCCGGCGCCGTGGTCCTGGCGATCGCCACCGCCGTCCTCGCCAACGTCAACGCCGGATCGTGAGCCGTGAGTCAGCCGTGATTGATATCAGCCCGTCCGTGATGCAGTTCCTTCTGGCGTTCATCGTGGCCGCACCGCTCCTCGGCGCCGCCGCGGCCCTCCTGCCGCCCCCGCCCGGCCTCAAGGGCCGCAGCCCCGAACAAGCCGTACTCCGCCACGGTGTGACCGTGACCGGTGTCATCCTCGCCGCGGCGATCGCCCTCACCCTGGGCTTCGACCACGACGCCCCGTCCCGCTTCCAGGCGACGACGGACATCAGCTGGATCCAGGCGCTGAACGTCCGGATCCACCTCGGCATCGACGGCATCTCGCTCCCCCTCCTCCTGATGACCGCGCTGCTGTTCTTCCTCTGCGCGCTCTACAGCTACTTCAAGCTCCCCGACGGCCCCTCCCCGAAGGCCTTCGTCGCGCTGCTCCTCGTCCTCGAATCCGGCACCCTCGCGACCTTCGCCGTCCTCGACCTGCTGCTGTTCTTCCTCGCCTTCGAGATGGTCCTCATCCCGATGTACTTCCTCATCGCCCGCTGGGGCGGTGCTCAGCGGCAGGCCGCCGCCTGGAAGTTCATCCTCTACACCCTCCTCGGCTCCGTCGTCATGCTGCTCGGTCTGCTGCTCATCGGACTGAACAGCGGCACTTTCGACATGGTGGCACTCGCCTCTGACAACGGCCGCGAACTGACCCACACCACCCAGCTCCTGGCCGTCCTCGCCATCGGCATCGGCCTCGCCGTGAAGACCCCGATGTGGCCGCTGCACAGCTGGCTGCCGGACGCGCACACCGCCGCGCCCACCGTCGGCTCCGTCCTGCTGGCCGGCGTCCTGCTCAAGATGGGCACGTACGGATTCGTCCGCATCCTGCTGCCGGTCACCCCCGACGGCATGGCCACCTTCGCCCCCTACCTGGGCGCCTTCGCCGCCGTCGGCATCGTCTACGGATCCCTCGCCTGCCTCGCGCTGGCCCGCAAGGGGAACAAGGGCGACCTCAAGCGCCTCATCGCGTACTCCTCCGTCGGCCACATGGGCTTCGTGCTCCTCGGCATCGCGTCCATGACCCCCACCGGGGTCAACGGCGCGCTCTTCGCCAACATCGCCCACGGCCTGATCACCGGCCTGCTCTTCTTCCTGGTCGGCGCCCTCAAGGACCGTTACGGCACCGCCGACCTCGACACCCTCGCCGGAGCCACCGGCGCCGCCCTCTACGGCCGCGCCCCCCGCCTCGGCGCCTTCCTCGCCTTCGCCGCCGTCGCCTCCCTCGGCCTGCCCGGCCTGGCCGGCTTCTGGGGCGAGATGCTGGCCCTCTTCGGGGCCTTCGACCCCGCCGAGGGGCTGTCCCGCCCCGCTTTCCTCACCTTCATGGCCATCGGAGCGTTCGGCACCCTGCTCACCGCCGCCTACCTCCTGATCGTGGTGAGGCGCGTCTGCATGGGCGACCCGAAGTCCGGCCCCGAGGTCACCGTCGCGGACATCCAGCGCCACGAACTCGCCGCCTGGACCCCGCTGGTCGCCCTCACCGTCCTCGCCGGCCTGTGGCCCGCGGTCCTCCTCGGCCTCACCGACCCGGCCGTCCAGAAGCTCCTCGCAGGAGGCAACGCATGACGGGCCAGGCCCTCACGGTCCTCTCCGCCGACAGCCCCGGCCTGGTCCAGTCCGTCGACTGGCTCGCCCTCGCGCCCGTGGTGATCACCGCCGCCGTCGCCCTGGCCGTCCTGATCGCCGACCTCTTCGTACCCGAGCGCGCCAAACCCGCCCTCGGCTGGATCTCCGTCGCCGGCCTCGCCACCGCGACCGCCACCCTGCTGCCGCTGCGCGCGGGCGACCGCACCACCTTCTGCCTCACTGGCGACCCGGCGGCCTGCAGCTACACCGCCGACCACTTCGCGCTCGTCATCCAGTTCCTGGTCCTGGCCGGCGCCCTGGTCACCGCCCTGCTGTCGGTCACCGCCGTCCGCGACACGCGCATGCCCGCGGGCGAGTACTGGTTCCTGCTGCTCTCCTCCGCCGCCGGCGCCGCCCTGCTGCCCGCCTCCCGCGACCTCGCCACCCTGATCGTCGCCCTCGAAGTCGCCTCGCTGCCCGCCTTCGCCCTCGTCGGCATGCGCCGCGGCGACCGCCTCTCCTCCGAGGCCGCCCTCAAGTTCTTCCTCTCCTCCGTCGCCGCCACCGCCGTGTCGCTGATGGGCGTCAGCTTCGTCTACGCCGCCACCGGTTCCCTGCACCTCTCCCAGGTCGCCGACCGCCTCCAGCACGTCCCCGGACAGCTCGACACCCTCGCCATGGCCGGCGTCGCGCTCACCCTCGTCGGCTTCGCCTTCAAGACCGCGGCCGTCCCCTTCCACTTCTGGGTCCCGGACACCTACGTCGGCGCCCCCCTGCCCATCGCTGGGTACCTCTCGGTGATCGGCAAGGCCGTCGGCTTCACCGGCCTCATCCTCGTCACGGTGATCGCCTTCCCGGCGTACTCCGAGGTCTGGGGCCCGGCCCTGGCCGTCCTCGCCGCGCTCACCATGACGCTGGGCAACTCCGCCGCCCTGCGCCAGTCCGCCGACCGCCCGAACAGCGCCGTACGGCTGCTCGCCTGGTCCTCGGTCGGTCAGGCCGGCTACCTGCTCGTCCCGATCGCCGCTGCCGCGTACTCCGACCGCGACCAGATCGGCTCCACCGTCGCCTACGCGCTCATGTACGCCGCCGTGAACCTGGGCGCGTTCGCCGTGGCCGCGCTGGTCGCCCGTACCAAGCCGCTCCACCGGATCAGCGACTACCGGGGCCTGTACGCGGAGCGGCCGTTGGCCGCCCTCTCGCTGGCCTTCTTCCTGCTCTGCCTCGCCGGCCTGCCGCCGGGCATCATCGGCCTCTTCGCCAAGGTCACCGTCTTCCGGTCCGCGGTCGACGCGGGCCTGGGCTGGCTGGCCGTGGTCATGGCGGTCAACGTCGTCGTCGCCCTGTACTACTACCTGCGCTGGACCGCGCTGCTGTTCCGCACGCCCGGGGGTGCGGCCGAGGGTGCGGCCGAGACCCGTACCGCGGCCCCCTGGCCGGTCACCGCGGCCATCGTGCTCACCGCCGTGACCGCCCTGGTCCTGTCGGGCGCCCCGCAGCTGGTCCTGCGCGTCGCTTCGGGCAGCCTCTTCCCGCAGTAATCCGTACGGAGCAACGCCTGTCCCTGCCCCGCCGCCCCCGCCATGCGGGCGGCGGGGCAGCCGTGCCCTGGGAACCAGACGCCCCCACCTCGCGTTGACCAGGAAGGGAGGGTCCACTGGACCGTAGGCCCTCGCTCCGGGTCCCCCTGCCGCACCACTTGGAGGGCGTACCGTGCACCGCCGGCACAACGGGCTCAAGACCGCCGTACTCCTCGGCGGGCTGTCCGCACTCATCATCGTCATCGGAAGCTTCTTCGGACGGACCGGCCTGATCGTCGCCGTCCTCATCGCCCTCGGGACGAACGCGTACGCGTACTGGAACAGCGACAAGCTGGCTCTACGCGCGATGCGTGCCCGCCCCGTCAGCGAGTTCGAGGCCCCCGCGCTCTACCGCATGGTGCGCGAGCTCTCCACGTCCGCGCGCCAGCCCATGCCCCGCCTCTACATCTCGCCCACCGAGGCGCCCAACGCCTTCGCCACCGGGCGCAACCCGCGCAACGCCGCGGTCTGCTGCACCGAGGGCATCCTGCGCATACTCGACGAGCGCGAACTGCGCGGAGTCATCGGCCACGAGCTCAGCCACGTCTACAACCGCGACATCCTGATCTCGTCCGTCGCCGGAGCCCTCGCCTCGGTGATCATGTTCCTGGTGAACTTCGCCTGGCTGATCCCGGTCGGCCGGTCGAACGACGACGAGGGACCGGGGCTCTTCGGCATGCTGCTGATCATGATCCTCGGCCCGCTGGCCGCCTCCGTGATCCAGCTGGCCATCAGCCGCTCCCGCGAGTACGAGGCCGATGCGTCCGGTGCCCAGCTCACCGGGGACCCGCTCGCCCTGGCGAGCGCCCTGCGCAAGCTCGACGCGGGCACCAAGCAGCTCCCGCTGCCCCCGGAACCGCGCCTGGAGACGGCGAGCCACATGATGATCGCCAACCCGTTCCGCCCGGGCGTAGGTCTTTCTAAGATGTTCTCGACACACCCTCCGATGGCCGAGCGCATCGCCCGGCTCGAACAGATGGCAGGCCGCCGACAGTGAAGACCATCCTGAACGTCATCTGGCTCATCCTCAGCGGCATCTGGCTCTTCCTGGGCTACGTCCTCGCGGGTGTGCTGCTCTGCATCACCATCATCGGCATCCCCTTCGGCATCGCCGCCTTCCGCATCGCCGTCTACGCCCTGTGGCCCTTCGGGTACACCACGGTCGAGCGCCGCGACGCGGGCGCCGCCTCCTGCATCGGCAACGTCCTGTGGCTCCTCCTGGCGGGCTGGTGGCTGGCCATCGGCCACATCGTCACCGGCCTCTTGCTGTGCGTCACGATCATCGGTATCCCGTTCGGCATCGCCAACTTCAAGATGGTCCCGCTCTCCCTGCTCCCGCTGGGCCGCGAAATCGTCCCGACGGACGCCCCGTTCGCCTCTCGATGACCGCGTTCGCCCCGTGGGGCGAGGACGAGGCCTTCCTGCGCGAGCAACGGATCGAGACCGCCCTCGGCTGAGTTGTCCACAGGCCGAGCGGGCTGTCAGTGGTGTGGGTCACCATGAACGCATGAACGAGACCGAGCAGTTGCTGGAGCAAGTCGCAGACCGCGTACGCAACTCCGCGCGCGGGCAGGGAAAGCCGCTGCCCGCGCCGCTGGCCACCGGGGATCTCGCCCAGGCCGAGGGCATACTCGGCGTCGCCCTGCCGCCGCTGCTCACCGCGCTCTACACCCGCGTCGGCGACGGCGGATTCGGCCCGGAGCAGGGAGTGCTGCCGCTGCGTCAGGCCGTGCGGACATATGAGGGGCAGCGCGCGTCCGGGTGGCGCTGGCCCGAGGGCGTGCTGCCGATAGCCGACTTCGGCTGCGCCATGTACGCCTGCGTGGACTGCCGCTCCGAGACCGCCCAGGTGCTGCTGTTCGACCCGAATCCGGGCGAGCCCGAGCTCGCCTGGTCCATCGACGCGCCGAGTCTGGCGGGCTGGCTCCGCGGCTGGCTGGACGGCACCGCCTGGTTCTGTGAGGAGTCCGGCCTGGGGGAGGAGTCCGACTTGGAACTGGCTCCCTGGACCGAGTTCAGATCCAGGATCTGAACCGCCGGCGCACACCGTAGGCCAGCGCGCCGACCGCCAGCACCGCCGCCCCCGCGACCGCCGACGCGAGGGGCAGCGCGCAGGCCAGCACCACACAGCCGGACAGCCCGACCGCTGCCACGGCCCGGCCCTTGACACCTGAATCGAGAGTCCACGCGGAGGCGTTCGCGATCGCGTAGTAGGCCAGCACTCCGAAGGAGGAGAAACCGATCGCGCCCCGCAGGTCGGCGGTGGCCGCGAGCACCGCCACGACCGCACCCACTGCCAGCTCGGCATGGTGCGGCACTTGATGCCGGGGATGTACGGCGGCCAGTGCGCGGGGGAGATGGCCGTCCCGGGCCATCGCCAAGGCCGTCCGCGAGACCCCGAGGACGAGGGCCAGCAGCGAGCCCAGCGCGGCCAGGACCGCGCCCACCCGGACGACCGGGGCCAGTTCGGGCCGGCCGGCCGCCCGGACCGCGTCGGCCAGCGGAGCCGCCGACCCCGCCAGCCCGTCGGCGCCGAGCACCGACAGAGCCGCAACCGCCACGGCGGCGTACACCAACAGCGCGATCCCCAGGGCGAGCGGCACCGCCCGCGGGATCGTCCGCTCCGGGTCACGCACCTCTTCGCCCAAGGTGGTGATCCGGGCGTAGCCCGCGAAAGCGAAGAACAGCAGCCCGGCCCCCTGCAACAGGCCGACGGCGTTCCAGTCCGCGCCCCCGAGCCGCCCGGCGTCGGCGGTCTCGGAGGACAGGCACGCCACGACCACACCGGCCAGCACCGCCAGTACCGCCGCCACGATCAGCCGGGCCAGCCGGGCGGACTTCTGCACGCCGCCGTAGCTCGCGGCCGTCAGCGCCACCACCGCGGCGACGGCCACGGCATGCTGCTGCCCGGGCCAGACGTACGCGCCGACGGTCAGGGCCATCGCGGCGCAGGAGGCGGTCTTGCCGACCACGAACCCCCAGCCCGCCAGATACCCCCAGAAGGGCCCGAGCCGCTCGCGCCCGTAGACGTACGTGCCGCCGGAGGCCGGGTACCGGGCGGCCAGCCGCGCCGAGGAGTGTGCGTTGCAGTAGGCCACCAGGGCCGCCAGCGCAAGGGCCGCGAGGAGCGCGCCGCCCGCCGCGCGCGCCGCCGGGGCGAGGGCGGCGAAGATTCCGGCGCCGACCATCGCGCCGAGCCCGACCACGACCGCGTCCAAGACTCCCAGGCTGCGCTTCAACTCGTTGTCCACGGGCGGAGGCTAACCGCCCCAGGTGACGCCTTCCCGGCCGGGAAGCGGCATCCGCTTGCGCTCCCACCCCTCCAGGGCTGTCAGACAGGCGTGGTCGAGATGGCGCAGCCCGCTCAGATCGAGCCGCACCGGCTTCCCTCGCGGCAGTGTGTCCAGGGCGTCGAGCAGCTTGGCAGCCTCAGGAAGCTGGCGTTCCCACGACCCGCACGCACAGCTTCCCGTCCTCCCACACTCCTCGATGTGCACGTGGGAGGTTTCCCAGGCCGCCTTGGCGACGGCGAGCCCCAGGCCGACCAGCACTCCCTCGAAGAGGTTGGTGACCACGATCGCGGAGGCCGTGACGACCAGCACCACCGCCTCACCCCGGTGCGTCCGCCACGGCGCGGCCACCGCCAGGGCCGGCAGCAGCTTCCAGCCCGCGTGCAACAGCACCCCGGCCAGCGCGGCGAGCGGCGCGGCCTCCAGTGCCCGGGGGAAGGCCACGGCGAAGACCAGCAGCCAGGCGCCGTGCAGTACCCGGGCCGCCCGGGTCCGGGCGCCGGCCTCCACGTTCGTGGCGCTGCGCACGATGACGGCGGTCATCGGCAGTGCCCCGAGCAGCCCGCACACGCTGTTGCCCACGCCCTGGGCGATGAGTTCCCTGTCGTACTCCGTCCTCGGCCCGTCGTGCATGCGGTCCACGGCGGCGGCACTGAACAGCGTCTCGGCGGAGGCGATCAGCGCCAGCGCGGTCACGGTCCCGATCGCCCCGACGGAGGCCACCACACCGAAGTCGCCCCAGGTGGGCGGGGACACCGCTTCCAGCGCCCCCGTCACCCGCACCTTCTCCACGGGCAGCCGCAGCAGGGCGGCCACGGCGGTGGCGGCCGCCGTCCCCACCAGCGCCCGGGCACCAGACGCACCCGCGCCGGCATCCGTCGCCACAGCGACATGACGGCGATGGTCCCGGCTCCGAGCGCCACGGCAGCCCAGTCGGCCTGAGCTCCGAGCTCGTGCACCCCGCCCAGCTTGGCCAAGGTATGCCCCGGAGCCTCCACGCCGCCCAGGGTGTAGAGCTGCCCGGAGATCAGCACCAGTCCGATCCCGGCCAGCATCCCGTGCACGACGGCGACGGAGATCGCCCGGAACCACCGTCCGAGCCGCAGCACCCCCATGCCCAGCTGCACCGCCCCGGCGGCCAGCACCAGCACCCCGAGCGCGGGCAGACCGTAAGCCCGCACCGCCTCGTGGACCAGCACGGTGAGCCCGGCCGCGGGCCCGCTCACCTGCAGCGAACTGCCGCGGAACCACCCGGTGACCAGCCCCCCGACCACCCCGGTGACGATCCCCAGCTCGGCCGGCACCCCGGAGGCGACGGCCACGCCCACACAGAGGGGTGACGCGACCAGCGCGACGGCGACGGACCCGCGAAGTCTTCACGAAACGTGCCGGCCCCAGGCATGCGAGAACCCCCTGCCACGCGGTGGACGGATGCTCCACCCACCTTGCAGGGCGCGCCCGGGCCACCCGAGTGCCCACAGGAGCCCGCGGTGGCGCACGCGCCGCTCACGCGCCGCACACCCCCACGACCCCCCACTCCGGCAACCCACCCACTCCGGCAACCCGCCGCCCGGCAACCGCCCGCCCGGCACCCCTGCCCCGCAACCAACCGAGGGCCCCGCACCCCCTGCCCCGCAACCAACCGAGGGCCCCGCACCCCCTGCCCCGCAACCAACCGAGGGCCCCGCACCCCCTGACCCGCAACCAACCGCGCGCCCCGCAAACGCCGCGGCCCGGCGGTCCGAGAGGACCGCCGGGCCGGCGTGCGGGCAGGTCTGGGACCTGGGTCAGACCTGGGTCAGCGGTAGTTCACGAACTGGATCGCGAAGTCCAGGTCCTTGCCCTTGAGCAGCGCCTGGACCTCCTGGAGGTCGTCACGGCTCTTGGAGCTGACGCGCAGCTCCTCGCCCTGGACCTGGGCCTTGACGCCCTTGGGGCCCTCGTCCCGGATGATCTTGGCGACCTTCTTGGCGTTCTCCTGGGAGATGCCTTCCTCGATCGTGGCGAAGATCTTGTACTCCTTGCCGGACAGCTGCGGCTCCCCGGCGTCGAGCGCCTTGAGCGAGATCCCGCGCTTGACCAGCTTGGTCTCGAAGACGTCGAGGACGGCCTTGACGCGCTCCTCGGAGTTCGCCTCCATCAGGATCTTCTCGCCGGACCAGGCGATCGTGGCGCCGGTGCCCTTGAAGTCGTAGCGCTGCGAGAGCTCCTTGGCGGCCTGGTTGAGGGCGTTGTCGACCTCCTGCCGCTCGACCTTCGAGACGATGTCGAAACTGGAGTCGGCCATGTGCTGTGGCTCCTTGAAGTCGGTTGTGATCGCCCCGGAGGGCGCGGCCGGACATCCCCGGCCCGCTCCGCAAAGCCTAGCCACCGCACCCACCCGCGGCGCTGATCAATCCGGTGGCGAAGCACCCCCGGTCATCAGGTATCGTTTACGTCGTTGCCACAGAGCACCGCCCCAAAGCGGACTCGCCGGTGACATCCCATGGCGATGTGCCCGAGTGGCCAATGGGAGCGGACTGTAAATCCGTCGGCTTAGCCTACCCAGGTTCGAATCCTGGCGTCGCCACGCGATGTAAGACCCCCGTTACTTGTAGCGGGGGTCTTCTCGCATGTGTCCCGCCCCGGGGAGGCGGGCTTACCGCCGGGAAAACCGTTGGGCACAGGCGGCGCGCGCGGGCATGCTGACGGCATGATCAGCATCCGAAAGGCCCATGCCGCGTAAGCCCGTGTCGCAGGTCCGGGCGGACCTGCCCCGAAAAGCACGCCCTGGGGACGACCGAGCCGTCATTTCCGGGCTCTCCGCCAAGGCCGTTGCCGAGATCGCCCGCGTCGAGCGCCGGGCCTACGCGCCGGGCGCGGCCCACCAGGCTCTGCGCGGCTGGCGCCAGATGGTGTACCAGCCGGGGCCCCGGGTGACGTACCCGCGGTGGTTCAGCGAATGCCCGTGCTGTGGGCCTGCCTGGGGCGGAGACCACAGGCAGACGCTGGAGGCCATCTGTCACCGGCTCTCGCGGGGGTCGGCGCGCGAGCTGCGTGCCGTGCTCGCGCCGCTCGACGAGCGGTTCCTCGCGCGCACACTCAACGATCCGTATGCCTCGCCGCGTGACCCGTGGTGGCGTCGGCGGCTGGGGACTCCGTGAGGCCCGTCATCGACCGCATCGCCGGGGTCTCCTCCTCGTTCACCAGGGGTGAAATGGACCTTTGACACGCGGGGGAAAGCAGGTGGCGGGGTGCTCGTCGCCCTGCTCGGCGCAGGGATCCCGGTCCTGGTGGGAGCGGCGCTCCACACGGACGTGGGGGAGCCGTACCAGGAGACCCGGCTCTACTTCGGTACCGAGCGCCCCGACGTCCGGCAGACGATCGGGGAGCGGGAGTTCATGCGGTTCCTGGACCGCGAGATCACCCCCGCCTTCCCCGAGGGGCTGACCGTCCACGAAGGCTTCGGCCAGTGGCGCGGCAAGGACGGCAAGGCCGTCCGCGGAACCTCGTACGAGGTGGTGCTCCTCTACCCCGAGAAGGAGGCCGAAGAGCGCAGCGCCCGCATCGAGAAGATCCGCCAGGCCTACGAGGACCAGTACCGGCAGGACTCGGTCGGGCGGTCCGACGACAAGGTGCACGCCGAGTTCTGACCGGCCCGATGCCCCGTCAGTTGCCCGCGACGTCCTTGACGGCCACGGTGACCGGCGTCGAACCGGACGTCAGCTCCAGGGTCAGGCCCGCCGTCGCCGGGGTCTCGACCAGTTCGGCGAGCACCGCCGCCACGTCGTCGCGCGGTACGGACCCGCGGCCGGTCCGCGCCTCCAGGCGGACCAGGCCCGTGCCGGCGTCGTCGATCAGCGAGCCGGGGCGCAGGATCGTCCACTCCAGGCCCAGCCGGGTCCGGAGGTGATCGTCGGCCTCGCCCTTGGCCCGCAGATAGATGTCGAAGACGTCATCGCCCTCGTGGTGCGGGTCCGCGCCCATCGAAGAGACCATCAGGAAGCGCCGTACGCGGGCCCGTTCGGCCGCGTCGGCGAAGAGCACCGCCGCGCCCCGGTCCACGGTGTCCTTGCGCCCGACACCGCTGCCGGGGCCCGCGCCGGCCGCGAAGACCGCCACGTCCGCGCCCTGCAGGATGCCCGCCACGTGCTCCACCGAGGCCGACTCCAGATCGCACAGCACCGGTTCGGCGCCGGCCTCCCTGAGGTCGTCGCCCTGTGCCGGGTCGCGGATGATCCCCGCGACCTCGTACCCGCGCGCGGCGAGCAGGCGCTCCAGCCGCAGCGCGATCTGACCGTGTCCACCCGCGATGACGATGCGCATGACCCGACCGTACGACGAGCCGGGCGCCCACGCCCGCGAACGCCGGGCGAACCTTCAGGGGCCGGGCTCCGAACGGCCCTGCCGGGGCAGGTCCAGGGCCACCGCGACGGCGGAGTCGCAGTACTCCCGCACAGCACTCGTACGGGCTACCACCCGGCCGCGGTGGATCACGATCCGGCTGTACGCGAGGGAGAGCACGGCTGCGATCCGGTCCCCGCGCACCGCGAGCAGCTCCGCCGGGAAACCGGCCTCCACCCGGACCTCCGGCAAACCCATGGCCTCGCGGGCGGCGGAGCTGACCGACGCGTAGGCCTCGCCCGGCCGGAGCCCGCCCTGGGAGGCCAGCAGGTACGCGGCCTCCAGCGGGTCGCCGCGGCCGACCGGGTTCCCGGCGTCGCGCAGCGCCCCGCTGCCCGCCGTGACCCGTACGCCGGCGGTCCGCAGCAGGCGTACGGGGGCGGCGCGCAGGCTGCGGCGTTCCAGGGCCGCGCAGTCGCCCTGGGGCAGGCAGGTCACCCGTACGCCCGCCGCGGCCAGCTGGTCGGCGGCACGGGTGGCCACGTCGAGCGGGAGCCGGGAGAGGCCGCCGCAGGGGCCGATGGTCACCCCGGGGCGCAGCCCGCCGGCCATCGCGGCGAGCCGGGACAGGCGGGCGGGATCGTCACCGTCCGTGTGCAGGTCCACGGGGCAGCCGTGCTCGTCGGCGAGTTCCAGGACGGCTTCGAGGAAGCCGGTCGGGTCGGGGTCCAGGTCGGGGCAGCCGCCGATCACGGAGGCGCCCATCTTGACCGCGTCCCGCAGCATCGAGAGTCCGTCGGCGCCGGCCACCCCGGTCAGCAGCCGGGGCACGGCGACGGTGGTCAGGTCGGTGAGTCCGCGCAGCGAGCGGCGGGCCTGGAGGACGGCCTCCATGGGGCCGAGGCCGTGTACGTCGCCGATCCGGACGTGCGAGCGCAGGGCGGTGGCGCCGTGGCCGAGCTGGAGCAGGGCCGCTTCGGTGGCCCGGCGCTGGACCTCGTCCGGGGTGTAGGAGACGGGTCCCTCGCCGTCGGCGGTCAGGGCGGTGTCCCCGTGGGCGTGGGGCTCGGCGGGCGCGGGCAGCAGCAGATAGCCGCTGAGGTCCACGCGGGAGAGGGCGGGGGCCGGGAGGCTGCCGGCGGTGCCCACGGCCTGGATCCGGCCGCCGCTGAGGCGGACGTCGACGGTCCGGCCGTCGGTGAGGCGGGCCCCGGCGAGGAGCAGGGTGGTGGCGTCGGGGGCGGCCGCGTTCCCGCCCACGCGCAGGCGGGCGGGGCTCTGGGAGGGGCCGTGTGCGGGTCCGTGGCCGCCGCCCTCGCCGCGGCCGCTGTGAGGGGAGTGGGACGGCTGCGGCGGCTGGCTGTCGGACATCGCGCTCCTGCGGTGGCTCGGGCGGTTCCTGGGCCCTGGCCGCGGCCCGCGGCCCAAGATCACGCAGCGTGCTCAGAGCCTAGGGCGCGGGGCAGCCCGCTTCACGGAAGAGCGCAATAGTCGTACCGGTGTGGTGCGCGTGCGCCTCAGCGCCCGCGCCCGCGCGTGCGCCCCATCGACGTCACACGCGTCAGCAGCCACCAGCAGGCGAACAGGCATCAGCAGGCGAACGGGCATCAGCAGGCGTCAAGAGGCACCGGCAGGGGGCAACGGGCGCCGCCGGGGCGCCGGTCGGCTCCCCGTTCGCGTGTGGAGCGACGTGAGCCCGCACACAATCCGGGCCGGAAGCGGCGGAAGAGGCCCCTGCATGCCGATCAAGAAAGGCTTCCGAACCCCCTCGGAGCCCGGTCCCCGCAAAGGATTTGGGCGATCGGCGGGCAACCGTGTAATGTCTTCATCGCTCGCCCCAATAGCTCAGTCGGTAGAGCGTCTCCATGGTAAGGAGAAGGTCTGCGGTTCGATTCCGCATTGGGGCTCTGGTGAGAGAGGTTCCCCACCCTCGGGTGGGGAGCGGATCACATCAAAGCGGCGTAGCTCAGTCGGTAGAGCAAGCGGCTCATAATCGCTGTGTCACCGGTTCAAGTCCGGTCGCCGCTACACACAGTAGCCGATTGCGGGGTCGGTCTCCCGGTCGGCTACTCTTGTATGCGTTCATCCGTCCCAATTTCCGTCAAGGAGCACTCACGTGGCTGCCACCGACGTCCGCCCGAAGATCACGCTGGCCTGCGTGGAGTGCAAGGAGCGGAACTACATCACCAAGAAGAACCGGCGTAACAACCCGGACCGTCTTGAGATGAAGAAGCACTGCCCGCGTTGCAACTCGCACACCGCGCACCGCGAGACCCGCTGACCCCAGCGAAGTCTCGTATACAGGCACCGTCATGAGGTCGTCCCCTTCATTGGGGGCGGCCTCGTGTCGTTTTGGCGCCCCGCGCCCGCGGCGCATGCCGCACCTGTTTTTGTGTTCCGTCATGTCCCTTCATCAGGTCATGTCCCTTCATCAGGAGGTAGTGAGTCATGGCTCTCGACCAGTCCTTCGTGGGGCGGAGCTACCCGCCCACCGATCCGTATGAGGTCGGCCGGGAGAAGATCCGCGAATTCGCGGTCGCGGTGGGTGACGCCAATCCCGTCTACACCGACCCCGAAGCCGCCAAGGCGTACGGCTACTCCGATGTGATCGCTCCGCCGACTTTCGTGTTCGCCATCACTTTCGCGGCGGCGGGCCAGGTCGTCGAGGACCCGCAGCTGGGGCTGGACTACAGCCGCGTCGTGCACGGCGACCAGAAGTTCGCGTACTCGCGCCCCGTGCGCGCCGGCGACCGGCTTTCGGTGACCTCCACCATCGAGGCCGTGAAGTCCCTCGCGGGCAACGACATCATCGACATCCGCGGCGAAGTCCACGACGAGACCGGCGAGCACGTGGTGACGGCGTGGACGAAGCTCGTCTCCCGCGCCCCCGAGGAGGCCTGACATGGCAGCGCAGATCCAGTACGCCGACGTCGAGGTCGGCACCGAGCTGCCGGCGGCGTCCTTCCCCGTGACGCGTGCCACGCTCGTCCGCTACGCCGGGGCCTCGGGTGACTTCAACCCGATCCACTGGAACGAGAAGTTCGCCAAGGAGGTCGGACTGCCGGACGTGATCGCGCACGGCATGTTCACCATGGCCGAGGCGGTCCGCGTGGTCACCGACTGGGTCGGCGACCCGGGCGCGGTGGTCGAGTACGGCGTGCGCTTCACCAAGCCGGTCGTGGTCCCGAACGACGACCGGGGCGGCCTGATCGAGGTCACCGCCAAGGTCGCGGCCAAGCTGGACGACAACCGCGTTCGGGTCGACCTGACGGCCATGAGCGCCGGCCAGAAGGTGCTGGGCATGTCCCGCGCGGTGGTCGCACTGGCGTGACGGCGGGGCGGGGCGCGCATGCCCCGCCCACCCCCGTTCCCCACCCCGTTCCCACCACTACCTCACCCCTTGCCAAGTTAGTGATTGAGTACTAACTTAGCCGTATGGCAAGGATGAGCGCAGAAGAGCGGCGCGAGAGCGTCATCCGTGCGGCGATGCACGAGTTCGCCCGCGGCGGCTACTACGGGACCTCCACCGAGGTGATCGCCAAGCGGGTGGGCGTCTCGCAGCCGTACCTCTTCCGGCTCTTCCCGAACAAGGCCGCCATCTTCCTCGCCGCCGCCGAGCGCTGCATGCGGGACACCCGGGAGGTCTTCGCCGAAGCAGCCGACGGGCTGTACGGCGAGGAGGCCACGCGGGCCATGGCGAACGCCTACACCCGCCTCATCGCCGAGGATCCCGACAAGCTCCAGATGCAGCTCCAGATGTACGTCACCGTCGCCGCCGCCGAAGCGGCCGGGGACCGCGAGCTCGGCGAGCTCGTCCGTAAGGGCTGGATGGAGCTGTGGGACACCGTCCACGTGCCGTTCGGGGGCGACGTGAAGGAGACCACGACCTTCATGGCGTACGGGATGCTGATCAACACCCTCGCCGCCATGGGATTCCCGCCCGAACACCGGGTCTGGGAGGGGCTGTACCCCGAGGCCCACAGCAAGGGCCGCCTGGAGAAGTGAGGGCGTGCCCGCCTGTCGGGCGGGTCACTCATGCGTACGAAAGTTAGTCAGCGATAACTAACAACCTCAGGGGGAATTCGTGAACACGCAAGACCCGGACACCAAGCTCCGCGGGCCCGCCGTCTGGGCCCTCGTCCTCACCGGCGTCGCCAGCTTCATGGCCGCCCTGGACAACCTCGTCGTCACCACCGCCCTGCCCGCCATCCGCGAGGACCTCGGCGGCAAACTGGAGGACCTGGAATGGACGGTGAACGCGTACACGCTCACCTTCGCCGTCCTCCTCATGTTCGGCGCCGCCCTCGGTGACCGCTTCGGCCGCCGCCGGCTCTTCATCGCGGGCCTCGCGATCTTCACCGGGGCTTCCGCCGCCGCCGCGCTCTCGCCCGGCATCGACGCACTCATCGCCGCCCGCGCCGTCCAGGGCGTCGGCGCCGCGATCATGATGCCGCTCACCCTGACCCTGCTCACCGCCGCAGTGCCGGCCGCCCGCCGCGGCATGGCCCTCGGCATCTACGGCGCTGTCACCGGCCTCGCCGTCGCCAGTGGCCCCCTCATCGGCGGCAGCCTGACCGAGCACATCTCCTGGCAGTGGATCTTCTGGCTCAACGTCCCGATAGGCCTGGCCCTGATACCGCTCGCCCGCCTGCGGCTCGCCGAGTCCACCGCCCCCGGCGCCCGCCTCGACGTCCCGGGCACCCTGCTCATCAGCGGAGGGCTCTTCGGCATCGTCTACGCCCTGGTCAACGCCAACGCCAAGGGCTGGACCAGTGCCCCCGTGCTGACCGGCCTGATCGTCGGAGCCGCGCTCGTCGGCGGGTTCATCCACCACGGCTTCAACAACGCGAACCCCATGCTCCCCATGCGGCTCTTCCGGAACCGCGGCTTCCTCGGGATCAACCTGGCCAGCCTGCTGATGTTCCTGGGCATGTTCGGCTCGATCTTCCTGCTCAGTCAGTTCCTCCAGGGCGTCGCCGGTTACTCGCCCACCCAGGCGGGCCTGCGCATGCTGCCCTGGACCGGCATGCCGATGATCGTCGCCCCCTTCGCGGGCATCCTCTCCGACCGCATCGGCGGCCGTCCCGTCGTCGCCGCCGGGCTGGCGCTCCAGGCCCTCGGCCTCGGCTGGTTCGCCGCGATCCTGAGCGCGGACGTCACGTACGCCGCCCAGCTGCCGCCTCTGATCCTCAGCGGGATCGGCATGGCCCTCTACTTCGCCCCCGCCGCGAACGTCCTGATGTCCACCGTCACCCCGGCCGACCAGGGCAAGGCCTCCGGCACCAACAACGCCCTGCGCGAGGTCGGCGGAGCCCTCGGAGTCGCGGTCCTGGCCTCGGTCTTCTCCGCCCAGGGCGGATACGAGTCCCCGCAGGCCTTCACGGACGGCACGATCCCCGCCCTGTGGATCGGCGCCGGCGCGGTCGCCCTGTCCGCCGTCCTCGCCCTGCTGCTCCCGGGCAAGGCCAAGTCCTCGCAGGTTGTCCCCGCGTCGGCCGTGGTCCCGGACGAGGTTCCCGTCGCCGGCTGACCCGGTTCGCAGGTGTTCATGGATGTACTACCCAAAAAGCAACTGTGATCCTTACGCTTCGTGCGATCCCGTGAAGGAGTGACGTCGTGCCCGACATCCCCTGGTCCACCCCCACCCAGGCCGCACCCGGCGCCGAGGTCTACGTCATGGCCTCCCGCTTCGAGACCTCCACCCTCGCCGGCGCCCTCAAGTTCTTCCTCAAGGCCCCCGGCATCATCGGCCAGATCCGCAAGGCCCCCGGCGCCCATGGCGTCGCCCTGCGGGCGCGCGTCCTCGGCCGCACCTTCCTGACCCTCTCCGCCTGGGAGGACCGGGACGCGCTCTACCGGTTCGCCCGCAGTGAGCCGCACCGCTCCAGCTCCCGGGCGGCCGCCGCCTTCATGAAGGAGTCGGCCTTCACCTTCTGGACCGTGAAGGCCGCCGACCTCCCCATCAGCTGGGCCGAGGCGGAGCGACGCCTGGCCGAGCAGAAGACGGCCTACTGAGTCCCGGTCCGTGGCCCCGCAGGGATGCGAGGGGTACGGACCGTACTCTTGTCCACGTGCAGGAACTCCACGACGCCCCCCTCGCCCCGCTGACCACCTTCCGCCTCGGTGGCCCCGCCGCCCGTCTGGTCACCGCGACCACCGACGCCGAGGTGGTCGCCGCCGTCCGAGCCGCGGACGAGAGCGGCACCCCGCTCCTCGTCATCGGCGGCGGCAGCAACCTGGTCATCGGCGACCAGGGTTTCGCCGGCACCGCCCTGCGCATCGCGACAACCGGCTTCCACCTCGACGGCACGCGCCTGGAGCTCGCCGCCGGCGAGAACTGGAGCGACGCCGTCGCCCGCACCGTCGAAGCCGGCCTCGCCGGAATCGAGTGCCTCGCCGGAATCCCGGGCTCCGCCGGCGCCACCCCCATCCAGAACGTCGGGGCGTACGGCCAGGAGGTCTGCGACACCATCACCGAGGTCGTCGCCTACGACCGCAACCGCCGCGAGACGGTCACACTGACCGCCGCCGAGTGCGCGTTCACGTACCGCAACAGCCTCTTCAAGCACCAACCCGAGCGGTACGTCGTCCTGCGCGTGCGCTTCGCCCTGGAAGACGCCGGCGGGCTGTCGGCGCCGATCAAGTACCCCGAGACCGCCCGTGCCCTCGGCGTCGAGGCCGGCGACCGCGTCCCCGCCGCCACCGCCCGCGAGACCGTACTGCGCCTGCGCGCCGGCAAAGGCATGGTCCTCGACCCCGCCGACCACGACACCTGGTCGGCCGGCTCCTTCTTCCACAACCCGATCCTGACCGACGAGGCGTACGCCGCCTTCCTCGCCCGCGTCCAGGACCGCCTCGGCCCCGACACCGCCCCGCCCGCCTACCCCGCGGGCCACGGCCGTACGAAGACCAGCGCCGCCTGGCTGATCGACAAGGCCGGATTCACCAAGGGCTACGGCACCGGCCCCGCCCGCATCTCCACCAAGCACACGCTCGCCCTCACCAACCGGGGCGAGGCAACCACCGAGGACCTCCTCGTCCTGGCCCGCGAGGTCGTCGCGGGCGTCCACGCGGCCTTCGGCGTCACCCTGGTCAACGAGCCGGTGACGGTCGGCGTCAGTATCTGAGGAGTCCCGGCCGCCATGCTCTGTCCCCTGCACGGAGCCGGTACGGACCCCACCCGCCTCGTGGGGCGCACGCTCAGCCGAGTCGTCGCGTCCTGGCACATCAGCGACGGCGAGCGCTCCGAGGCTCCCCTCGACGTCTGGCTCATCGACAGCGTCGGGGACTCCATCCGCATCACCACCGGGTCCGACCAGTGCCTCATCGTCGAGTCCGCCGCCCCGCACGAGCCGTACGACATGGGGGAGTGGGGCCGCATCGAGGTCGGCGAGGACCTCGGCGACCACCCCTTCCTGCGCCACCTCGGCGAGACGGTCGCCTCGGTCGCCGAGTTCGCGCTGCCCGAGCAGGGGCGCACGCACCTGGAGATCGGCTTCCCGGACGGCGGACGGGTGCGCGCCGACTGCTACGAGGGGGACCTGCGGCTCACCCGGTGAGCCAGTGGTCGATCCCGGCCAGCAGCTTCGCCTGTACGTCCTCGGGCGCGGCCGAACCGCGCACCGACTGGCGGGCCAGCTCGGCGAGCTCCGCGTCCGTGAAGCCGTGGTGGCGGCGGGCGATCTCGTACTGCGCGGCGAGCCGGGACCCGAACAGCAGAGGGTCGTCCGCGCCGAGCGCCATCGGAACCCCGGCCTCGAAGAGGGTGCGCAGCGGGACGTCCTCGGGCCGCTCGTAGACCCCGAGGGCCACGTTCGACGCGGGGCAGACCTCGCAGGTGATCTGCCGGTCGGCGAGCCGCTTGAGCAGCCGGGGGTCCTCGGCGGCCCGTACGCCGTGCCCGATGCGGGACGCGTGGAGATCGTCGAGGCAGTCGCGGACGGAGGCGGGGCCGGTGAGTTCGCCGCCGTGCGGGGCGGCGAGGAGGCCGCCCTCGCGGGCGATGGCGAAGGCCCGGTCGAAGTCGCGGGCCATGCCGCGGCGTTCGTCGTTGGAGAGGCCGAAGCCGACGATGCCGCGGTCGGCGTAGCGGACGGCGAGGCGGGCGAGGGTGCGGGCGTCGAGGGGGTGCTTCATGCGGTTGGCGGCGATGAGGACCCGCATCCCGAGGCCGGTCTCGCGGGACGCGCTGTCCACGGCGTCGAGGATGATCTCGACGGCCGGGATCATCCCGCCGAGGAGGGGGGCGTACGAGGTGGGATCCACCTGGATCTCGAGCCAGCCGCTGCCGTCCCGTACGTCCTCCTCCGCCGCCTCGCGGACCAGGCGCCGGATGTCGTCGGGCTCGCGGAGGCAGGAACGGGCGGCGTCGTAGAGCCGCTGGAAGCGGAACCAGCCGCGTTCGTCGGTGGCGCGGAGCTTGGGTGGCTCGCCGGCGGTCAGTGCGTCGGGGAGGCGCACGCCGTACTTGTCCGCGAGCTCCAGGAGGGTCGATGGTCGCATCGACCCGGTGAAGTGCAGGTGGAGGTGGGCCTTCGGCAGAAGCGTGAGATCGCGTGCGTGCTCCATCTGGTGATCCTGCCGTACCGCTGCGCTCGGCGGGAGGGGGTTTTACCGATCGGGGGCTTGCGCGAACGCGTGAACGGGGTGGGGATCCGCTGCGCGGGGCCTCCCGGCGCCGCCCGGACCCGGCGCCTCAATCGCCGGCGGGGCTCAAGGATCGGGGCTCCGCCCCCGGCCCCGGGGCTCAAACGTCGGCGGGGCTCAGTTGTGCCGGCGGGGCTCAAGGATCGGGGCTCCGCCCCGGACCCCGCGCCTCAAACGCCGGCGGGGCTGAGTCGTGCCGGTGGGGCTGAGTTGTGCCGGCGGGGCTGATTGGTCGGGTCGCGACCTGGGTGTTGGCGCAGCCGGACCGTGGCCCGGGGCCGGGAACGCCTGAGCGGCGTCACTCCCGTAGGGGTGACGCCGCTCAGGGCCTTGCTGCCGGCCGCGCCTAGGCCTTGGCCTCCGCCAGGAGCTTCTGGACGCGCGAGACGCCCTCCACCAGGTCCTCGTCGCCCAGGGCGTACGAGAGGCGCAGGTAGCCCGGGGTGCCGAAGGCCTCGCCGGGGACGACCGCGACCTCGACCTCGTCCAGGATCAGGGCGGCGAGCTCGACGGAGGTCTGCGGGCGCTTGCCGCGGATCTCCTTGCCGAGGAGCTCCTTGACCGACGGGTACGCGTAGAACGCGCCCTCGGGAGTCGGGCAGAAGACGCCGTCGATGTCGTTGAGCATCTTGACCATGGTCTGGCGACGGCGGTCGAAGGCCTTGCGCATCTCCGCGACCGCGTCCAGGTTCCCCGAGACGGCGGCCAGCGCGGCGACCTGGGCCACGTTGGAGACGTTGGACGTGGCGTGCGACTGCAGGTTGGTCGCCGCCTTGATGACGTCCTGCGGGGCGATGACCCAGCCCACGCGCCAGCCGGTCATCGCGTACGTCTTGGCGACGCCGTTGACGATGATGCACTTGTCACGCAGGGCCGGGACCAGGACCGGCAGCGAGGTGAACTTCGCGTCGCCGTAGATCAGGTGCTCGTAGATCTCGTCCGTCAGCACCCACAGGCCGTGCTCGGCGGCCCACTCGCCGATCGCGCGGGCGTCGGCCTCGCTGTAGACCGAGCCGGTCGGGTTGGACGGGGAGACGAACAGGACGACCTTGGTGCGCTCGGTGCGCGCGGCCTCCAGCTGCTCGACGGAGACGCGGTAGCCGGTGGTCTCGTCGGCGACGACCTCGACCGGGACACCGCCGGCGAGACGGATGGACTCCGGGTAGGTGGTCCAGTAGGGGGCCGGGACGATGACCTCGTCGCCCGGGTCCAGGATGGCGGCGAAGGCCTCGTAGATCGCCTGCTTGCCACCGTTGGTCACCAGGACCTGGGACGCGTCGACCTCGTAGCCGGAGTCGCGCAGGGTCTTCGCGGCGATCGCGGCCTTGAGCTCGGGCAGGCCGCCGGCCGGCGTGTAGCGGTGGTACTTGGGGTTGCGGCAGGCCTCGACCGCGGCCTCGACGATGTAGTCCGGGGTCGGGAAGTCGGGCTCGCCCGCGCCGAAGCCGATCACCGGGCGCCCGGCGGCCTTGAGGGCCTTGGCCTTGGCGTCGACGGCGAGGGTGGCGGACTCGGAGATGGCGCCGATACGGGCGGACACCCGGCGCTCGGAGGAAGGCGTTGCAGAGGTCATGCGGGCAATCGTCCCAGACCGCAAAGAGGCGCCGCACACCGTTTCAGTTACCGGACAGGCGGATGCCGCGCCGGGTTCTGTTCGACGTCAGGGCCCGGTTCACGTACACTCACCTGTCGTTGGACCTCGCCGGCCACCCCAGAGCGTGAGCACTCCGTGCACTCGCTTGGATGCGGTAGGTTGGGGGACGCAAAGGGTCGTAGCTCAATTGGTAGAGCACTGGTCTCCAAAACCAGCGGTTGGGGGTTCGAGTCCCTCCGGCCCTGCTCCACACTCCTTCTCGGATGTGTGTGCGCAGGTACGTACTTCGATGCAACGCCGTGCGGCGCAACCGGGCGCGGTACGGCCACGACCCGGATTCAGGTGAGAGACGTGACGGACGCCCTGGGCTCCATCGACATGCCTGACGCCGAGGACGAGACGCGCGAGAAGAAGGCCCGCAAGGGCGGCAAGCGCGGTAAGAAGGGCCCCCTGGGCCGTCTCGCGCTGTTCTACCGCCAGATCGTCGCGGAACTCCGCAAGGTTGTATGGCCCACTCGCAACCAGCTCACGACGTACACCACCGTGGTGATTGTCTTCGTGGTCATCATGATCGGTCTGGTGACCGTGATTGACTATGGGTTCCAGGAAGCCATCAAGTTCGTCTTCGGCTGATCCCCGCGGAGGGCGGCGCCTTGATGGGTGCCGCCCGTTTTCGCATGTTCCACCACCTTTTGTATCCAGGAAGAAGCAGCCACCGTGTCTGACCCGAACCTGAACGCGAGCCGCGACTCCGTCGAGTCCGTCGAGGACGAGCTCGACATCGTCGAGGCGGCAGACGCTGTGGACCCCGACGAGGCCGAGCACGCCGACGCCAAGGCGGGTGTCGCCGCCGAACATGCCGCGCTGCACGTCGAGGACGAGGTCGAGGCTGACGCCGAGATCGAGGACGACGCCGAGGTCGAGCCGGCCGCCGACGACGCCGAGGAAGAAGGCGACGCCGAGGAAGAGGGCGACGCCGAGGAAGAGGGCGACGCCGACGCCGAGGTCGAGGCCGCAGCCGACGAGGAGGCCGAGGAGGCCGCCGAGGTCGAGCCCGCCGAGCCCGTCGACCCCATCCAGGCGCTGCGCGACGAGCTGCGCCTCCTGCCCGGCGAGTGGTATGTGATCCACACCTACGCCGGCTACGAGAAGCGCGTGAAGGCCAACCTGGAGCAGCGCGCCGTCTCGTTGAACGTCGAGGAGTTCATCTACCAGGCCGAGGTGCCCGAGGAAGAGATCGTCCAGATCAAGAACGGCGAGCGCAAGAACGTCCGGCAGAACAAGCTGCCCGGTTACGTTCTCGTCCGCATGGATCTGACGAACGAGTCCTGGGGTGTCGTCCGCAACACGCCTGGCGTCACCGGCTTCGTCGGCAACGCGTACGACCCGTACCCGCTGACCCTGGACGAGATCGTCAAGATGCTCGCCCCGGAGGCGCAGGAGAAGGCCGCCAAGGCCGCCGCGGAAGAGGCCGGTCTGCCGGCGCCCGCCGTCAAGCGCACGATCGAGGTGCTCGACTTCGAGGTCGGCGACTCGGTCACCGTCACCGACGGCCCGTTCGCGACGCTCCAGGCGACGATCAACGAGATCAACCCGGACTCGAAGAAGGTCAAGGGTCTCGTCGAGATCTTCGGCCGCGAGACCCCGGTGGAGCTCAGCTTCGACCAGATCCAGAAGAACTGATCCACCTCTTCTGAGACTCAGCTTCCGGACAGGTCAGACCGCCCCCTGAAGGGCGGTCTGACCTGCTCGGTTTTTAGCCCCGCACCGATACCCGTTATCGTGGTGCGGTATGCCTCCATCCGGATGACCGGATTGGCGGCGAAAACTCTCACTAGGACCCGGAGAGAGCAATGCCTCCCAAGAAGAAGAAGGTCACGGGGCTTATCAAGCTCCAGATCAAGGCCGGTGCGGCCAACCCGGCTCCGCCGGTCGGCCCCGCGCTCGGTCAGCACGGCGTCAACATCATGGAGTTCTGCAAGGCCTACAACGCCGCGACCGAGTCGCAGCGTGGCATGGTCGTGCCGGTGGAGATCACGGTCTACGACGACCGCTCCTTCACCTTCATCACCAAGACCCCGCCGGCCGCGCGCCTCATCCTGAAGGCCGCGGGCATCGAGAAGGGCTCCGGCGAGCCGCACAAGACCAAGGTCGCCAAGCTCACCGGCGCCCAGGTCCGCGAGATCGCCGAGCTGAAGATGCCCGACCTGAACGCCAACGACGTCGATGCCGCGATGAAGATCATCGCCGGCACCGCGCGCTCGATGGGCGTCACGGTCGAAGGCTGATCCAGCCACCCCCAGCACCACCAGTGGTAGGACCAAGCGCTGGTCCGCACCACGACTCCACACCTGAAGTCAAAACACAGGAGCAGAAGTGAAGCGCAGCAAGACTCTCCGCGCTGCGGACGCCAAGATCGACCGGGAGAAGCTGTACGCCCCGCTCGAGGCCGTCCGTCTCGCCAAGGAGACCTCCGCGACCAAGTTCGACAGCACCGTCGAGGTCGCCTTCCGCCTGGGTGTCGACCCGCGCAAGGCCGACCAGATGGTCCGTGGCACCGTGAACCTCCCGCACGGCACCGGCAAGACCGCCCGGGTCCTGGTCTTCGCGACCGGTGACCGTGCTGCGGCCGCGGAAGCCGCCGGCGCCGACATTGTCGGCGACGACGAGCTGATCAACGAGATCGCCAAGGGCAACCGCCTCAACGAGTTCGACGCCGTTGTCGCCACCCCGGACCTCATGGGCAAGGTCGGCCGCCTCGGCCGCGTGCTCGGTCCCCGTGGCCTCATGCCGAACCCGAAGACCGGCACCGTCACCATGGACGTCGCGAAGGCTGTCACCGAGATCAAGGGTGGCAAGATCGAGTTCCGCGTCGACAAGCACTCGAACCTGCACTTCATCATCGGCAAGGTCTCCTTCTCCGATGAGCAGCTGGTCGAGAACTACGGCGCCGCTCTGGACGAGATCCTCCGTCTGAAGCCGTCCGCCGCGAAGGGCCGCTACATCAAGAAGGCTGCCCTGAGCACCACGATGGGTCCCGGCATCCAGCTGGACTCCAACCGCACCCGGAACCTCCTCGTCGAGGAAGACCCGGCTGCTGTCTGAGCCTCACCGCTCTGATCGTCCGAACGGGCCTCTCGCCCCCCTGACGGGGTGGCGGGGGGCCCGTTTCCGTGTTCAGCGCCACACATCCCGTCATGCGGGGGGTAATGGCGCGCGGTCCGTCGGCGGGAGAACGTAAGGTCGCCTCGAACAACGATCATTCAAGGGGTGGGGACCTCCGTGTCTGTTTACCGGAAGAAGACCGTCGGCGCCGCGCTGGCCGCCGTACTGCTCGTGGGCGGCGCCACGGCGTGCGAGAACGGCAAGAAGGACGACTCGGGCAAGGCCGCCGCCAGTGCGTCCGCGCAGCCGAGCACGCCGGCGGCGGGCGGTTCCGCCGCCGAGGCGCTCACCGCGGCCTACAAGAAGACCTCGGCCGCCAAGTCGGCCAAGGTCCGCATGACGATGTCGATGCCCGCGTCCGCCGGTGGTGGCGGCACGGTGGAGGTGACGGGCGTCCAGGGCTGGGACCCCAACGTCATGGACCTCACCATGAAGGGGGCGCTCACCCCGGGCTCCGGCGTCGACTCCATCCGCATGATCATGTCGAACGACGTCATGTTCATGGAGATGCCGGCCGACTCCCCGATGTCCGAGGGGCTGGACGGCAAGCGCTGGATGAAGCTGGACATCAAGGCGGCCGCGGAGGCTTCGGGGGACGCGGAGGCGCTGAAGAAGTTCGGAGGCGTCGGCGGCATGGAGCAGAGCCAGGACCCGGCCAAGCAGCTCGCCCTGCTGCTCAGCTCGCCGAACGTGAAGCACCTGGGCGCCGAGAAGGTCGACGGCACGGACACCGAGCACTACAAGGGCACCTTGACCCTCGGAGAGATGATCGCGGCCAACGAGTCCTCCAAGGCGCTGTCCGAGGCCGACCGCACGAAGCTCGTCGAGGCCATGAAGAAGTCCGGTATCGCGGACTACGACATGGACGTCTGGGTGAACAAGGACGGCTACCCGGTCCACATGAAGGCCGGCATCCGCATGCCGCAGGGGTCCATGACCATGGACGCCCACTACTCGGACTACGGCTCCGCGGTCTCGGTTCAGGCCCCGCCGGAGAACGAGACCTTCGACCTCTTCGCCATGCTCGGGGAACTGGGCAAGGCCGGCGCCTGACCAGCCCGCGCGTACGCGGCCGATCCGCATTCAGTTGTCGAAAGATCCCTTCACGGGGGAGAAGGACCGCCACTACCTCCACGAGTCCGTGAAACACCTCACGGCCTTCGAGGTCGACCTGTGGATCGGGCAGGACGGGTACCCCGTCCGCGTCGACTCGGTGAGCACGGACGGTGACGGTACGTTCAGGACCACGGCGAAGTTCTCCGACTTCGGCACCGCGGCCCCGGTCGCCGCACCGCCGGCCGAGCAGGCCATCTCCTTCGACGACGTGCTGAAGGGCAGCGGCTCCTGAGGCGATTTGCCTCGACTGGACCCCTTCACGTACGCTTCCCCAGAAGCCAAAGACCGCTGGTCGTTGCCGTGCCCGCAAGGGTGCGGCGGCCGAAGGATCCGCTGAGCGCGGACGTCCTGCGCAGGTGTTCGTGGAAAAGCTCCCGGAGTAATTCGGTCGAGCTTACGCCCCGTGCGCATGCGCCGGGGCGTTTCGTTTTGTTCAGCCCCTTCTGAGCGGTCCTCATCACCCGGAAGGAGGCCGACGCTCTATGGCAAGGCCCGACAAGGCTGCCGCGGTAGCCGAGCTCACGGACCAGTTCCAGAGCTCGAACGCCGCCGTGCTGACCGAGTACCGGGGTCTCACCGTCGCGCAGCTCAAGACGCTGCGTCGTTCGCTCGGTGAGAACGCCCAGTACGCCGTGGTGAAGAACACGCTGACCAAGATTGCGGCCAACCAGGCCGGGATCACCGCGCTGGACGAGCACTTCGCTGGTCCGACCGCGGTCGCCTTCATCACCGGTGACCCGGTGGAGTCGGCGAAGAGCCTGCGTGACTTCGCCAAGGAGAACCCGAACCTCATCATCAAGGCGGGTGTCCTTGATGGTAAGGCGCTCACCGCCGATGAGATCAAGAAGCTTGCGGACCTCGAGTCCCGCGAGGTTCTGCTCAGCAAGCTGGCCGGCGCGTTCAAGGGCAAGCAGTCTCAGGCTGCCTCGCTCTTCCAGGCGCTGCCGTCGAAGTTCGTCCGCACTGCGGAAGCGCTTCGCGTCAAGCTCGCCGAGCAGGGCGGTGCCGAGTAATTCGGCTCGCGCACTGATCTACGCCGCCTAGTGCGTGGGTCGTAGCGGGCCGTTACGCCCGCCTCTCTATACATCCGGCACCTGCCGATTTAGTGGAAGGATCGCCCATCATGGCGAAGCTCTCTCAGGACGACCTCCTCGCCCAGTTCGAGGAGATGACCCTCATCGAGCTCTCCGAGTTCGTGAAGGCCTTCGAGGAGAAGTTCGACGTCACCGCCGCCGCGGCCGTCGCCGTTGCCGGTCCGGCCGGCCCGGGCGTCACCGCCGAGGCCGAGGAGGAGAAGGACGAGTTCGACGTCATCCTCACCGGTGCGGGCGACAAGAAGATCCAGGTCATCAAGGTCGTGCGTGAGCTGACCTCCCTGGGCCTCAAGGAGGCCAAGGACCTCGTGGACGGCGCCCCGAAGCCGGTCCTCGAGAAGGTTGCCAAGGACGCCGCCGAGAAGGCCGCCGAGGCCCTCAAGGGCGCCGGTGCGGCCGTCGAGGTCAAGTAACACCTCTGGGGCCTCCTGAGGCCCCAACCAAGGGCGATCACCCGAAAGGGTGGTCGCCCTTTGGCGTACCCGTAGTGCCTGACTTGCCCTGGTCCCGTTGGGGAGTAGGGTGATCATCGTTGCCTCGAAGCAGGGTCCGGAGATGATCCGCTCGGAGCAGGGGGCCTTGACGAACGGGACGTGGCGCGCAATTCTCAGTCCCGTCGCAAGCTCGACCGCCTCGGATCGGGATCCGAGGCATGGATCGACTACGAAGAGGGCAGTACTGATACGCGCTCTGTGTACGAGGGCCGCAGCGTTGGATGCATGCAGGGTTGGTTTCAAACAACATGGGGAAGGCCTGTTGCCGGTTTCCGGAAACCTGGTCTGGACATCAGTGAGCCAAGTGGCTACACTGACCCTTTGCGCTGCCTGTTAGCTGTCCCCTGCCCGTCGCCAGGGACATGCCCACGCTTGAGCACACTTGATTGATCCGCCCTGATCTGGACTTTTGGCCAGATCGGGAGCGCCTGTCTTCTGTGTCGGCTGGGACCGGTACGCGCGTAGTGAGTCCGAGCCCTCGGAAGGACCCCCTCTTGGCCGCCTCGCGCAACGCCTCGACCAATACGAACACCGGTGCCAGCACTGCCCCGCTGCGCATCTCCTTTGCAAAGATCAAGGAGCCCCTCGAGGTTCCGAACCTCCTGGCGCTGCAGACCGAGAGCTTTGACTGGCTTCTCGGCAATGCTGCCTGGAAGTCTCGCGTCGAGTCGGCGCTTGAGAGTGGACAGGACGTCCCCACCAAGTCCGGTCTGGAAGAGATCTTCGAGGAGATCTCGCCGATCGAGGACTTCTCCGGGTCGATGTCGCTGACCTTCCGCGACCACCGTTTCGAGCCGGCGAAGAACTCTGTCGACGAGTGCAAGGAGCGCGACTTCACGTACGCGGCTCCGCTGTTCGTCACTGCCGAGTTCACGAACAACGAGACCGGAGAGATCAAGTCTCAGACGGTCTTCATGGGCGACTTCCCGCTCATGACCAACAAGGGCACCTTCGTCATCAACGGCACCGAGCGTGTCGTCGTGTCGCAGCTTGTCCGCTCCCCTGGTGTCTACTTCGACTCCTCCATCGACAAGACGTCCGACAAGGACATCTTCTCCGCCAAGATCATCCCGTCCCGGGGTGCATGGCTGGAGATGGAGATCGACAAGCGTGACATGGTCGGTGTCCGCATCGACCGCAAGCGCAAGCAGTCCGTCACCGTCCTCCTGAAGGCTCTCGGCTGGACCACCGAGCAGATCCTCGAGGAGTTCGGCGAGTACGAGTCCATGCGCGCCACCCTGGAGAAGGACCACACCCAGGGCCAGGACGACGCGCTGCTCGACATCTACCGCAAGCTGCGCCCGGGCGAGCCGCCGACCCGTGAGGCCGCTCAGACGCTGCTCGAGAACCTCTACTTCAACCCGAAGCGCTACGACCTCGCGAAGGTCGGCCGCTACAAGGTGAACAAGAAGCTCGGCGCCGACGAGCCGCTCGACGCCGGTGTGCTCACCACCGACGACGTCATCGCGACGATCAAGTACCTGGTCAAGCTGCACGCCGGCGAGACCGAGACGACCGGCGAGTCCGGCCGTTCGATCGTGGTCGAGACCGATGACATCGACCACTTCGGCAACCGTCGTCTGCGCAACGTCGGCGAGCTCATCCAGAACCAGGTCCGCACGGGCCTGGCTCGTATGGAGCGCGTCGTGCGTGAGCGCATGACCACCCAGGACGTCGAGGCGATCACGCCGCAGACCCTGATCAACATCCGGCCGGTCGTCGCCTCCATCAAGGAGTTCTTCGGCACCAGCCAGCTGTCGCAGTTCATGGACCAGAACAACCCGCTGTCGGGCCTGACCCACAAGCGCCGCCTGTCGGCGCTGGGCCCCGGTGGTCTGTCCCGTGAGCGGGCCGGCTTCGAGGTCCGAGACGTCCACCCGTCGCACTACGGCCGCATGTGCCCGATCGAGACCCCTGAAGGCCCGAACATCGGTCTGATCGGCTCGCTCGCGTCCTACGGCCGCGTCAACGCGTTCGGTTTCGTCGAGACCCCGTACCGCAAGGTCGTCGACGGTGTCGTCACCGACGAGGTCGACTACCTGACGGCCGACGAGGAAGACCGCTTCGTCATTGCCCAGGCCAACGCCGGCCTGTCCGAGGACATGCGCTTCACCGAGAACCGCGTGCTGGTCCGCCGTCGTGGCGGCGAGATCGACTACATCGCCGGCGGCGACGTCGACTACATGGACGTCTCCCCGCGCCAGATGGTGTCCGTCGCGACCGCGATGATCCCCTTCCTGGAGCACGACGACGCCAACCGTGCCCTCATGGGCGCGAACATGATGCGCCAGGCCGTTCCGCTCATCAAGGCGGAGGCGCCGCTCGTCGGTACCGGCATGGAGTACCGCTGTGCGGTCGACGCCGGTGACTCGATCCGTGCGGAGAAGGACGGTGTCGTCCAGGAGGTCTCGGCCGACTACATCACCGTCGCCAACGACGACGGCACGTACACCACGTACCGCGTCGCCAAGTTCTCCCGCTCGAACCAGGGCACCTCGGTCAACCAGAAGGTCATCGTCAACGAGGGTGACCGGATCGTCGAGTCCCAGGTCCTCGCCGACGGACCGGCGACCGAAGAGGGCGAGATGGCCCTCGGCAAGAACCTGCTCGTCGCGTTCATGCCGTGGGAGGGTCACAACTACGAGGACGCGATCATCCTGTCGCAGCGCCTCGTGCAGGACGACGTCCTCTCCTCGATCCACATCGAGGAGCACGAGGTCGACGCCCGTGACACCAAGCTCGGCCCCGAGGAGATCACCCGGGACATCCCGAACGTCTCCGAGGAGGTCCTCGCGGACCTCGACGAGCGCGGCATCATCCGCATCGGTGCGGACGTCGTCGCCGGCGACATCCTGGTCGGCAAGGTCACGCCCAAGGGTGAGACCGAGCTGACCCCGGAGGAGCGCCTGCTCCGCGCGATCTTCGGTGAGAAGGCCCGCGAGGTGCGTGACACCTCGCTCAAGGTCCCTCACGGTGAGATCGGCAAGGTCATCGGTGTCCGCGTCTTCGACCGCGAGGAGGGCGACGAGCTTCCTCCGGGCGTGAACCAGCTGGTCCGCGTCTACGTCGCCCAGAAGCGCAAGATCACCGACGGTGACAAGCTCGCCGGCCGCCACGGCAACAAGGGTGTCATCTCCAAGATCCTTCCGATCGAGGACATGCCCTTCCTCGAGGACGGCACGCCGGTCGACATCATCCTGAACCCGCTGGGTGTCCCGTCCCGAATGAACCCGGGACAGGTCCTGGAGATCCACCTCGGCTGGCTCGCCAGCCGCGGCTGGGACGTCTCCGGTCTGGCGGACGAGTGGGCGCAGCGCCTCCAGGCGATCGGCGCCGACAAGGTCGAGCCCGGTACCAACGTCGCCACCCCGGTGTTCGACGGCGCCCGCGAGGACGAGCTGGCCGGCCTGCTGCAGCACACCATCCCGAACCGCGACGGCGAGCGCATGGTGCTCCCGACCGGTAAGGCGCGCCTGTTCGACGGCCGCTCCGGCGAGCCGTTCCCGGACCCGATCTCGGTCGGGTACATGTACATCCTCAAGCTCCACCACCTGGTCGACGACAAGCTCCACGCTCGGTCGACCGGTCCGTACTCGATGATCACGCAGCAGCCGCTGGGTGGTAAGGCACAGTTCGGTGGCCAGCGCTTCGGTGAGATGGAGGTGTGGGCGCTCGAGGCTTATGGCGCCGCTTACGCCCTCCAGGAGCTGCTGACCATCAAGTCCGACGACGTCACCGGCCGCGTGAAGGTCTACGAGGCCATCGTCAAGGGCGAGAACATCCCCGAGCCGGGCATTCCCGAGTCCTTCAAGGTGCTCATCAAGGAAATGCAGTCGCTCTGCCTCAACGTGGAGGTGCTGTCCTCGGACGGCATGTCCATCGAGATGCGCGACACCGACGAGGACGTCTTCCGCGCGGCGGAGGAGCTCGGTATCGACCTGTCCCGGCGTGAGCCGAGCAGCGTCGAAGAGGTCTGACGGGCCTGACGGGGGGCTCGCTCAAGAGCCCCCCGTCATCCCCGGGACCGTTCAGACCATGATTGAGACTCGACCCCGAAAGAGGGATTGACGCACAGTGCTCGACGTCAACTTCTTCGACGAGCTGCGGATCGGCCTTGCCACCGCGGACGACATCCGAACCTGGTCGCACGGCGAGGTCAAGAAGCCGGAGACCATCAACTACCGCACCCTCAAGCCCGAGAAGGACGGACTCTTCTGCGAGAAGATCTTCGGTCCGACCCGGGACTGGGAGTGCTACTGCGGCAAGTACAAGCGTGTCCGCTTCAAGGGCATCATCTGTGAGCGCTGTGGCGTCGAGGTCACGCGCGCCAAGGTGCGTCGTGAGCGGATGGGCCACATCGAGCTTGCCGCTCCCGTCACCCACATCTGGTACTTCAAGGGCGTCCCGTCGCGCCTCGGCTACCTGCTGGACCTCGCGCCGAAGGACCTCGAGAAGGTCATCTACTTCGCCGCGTACATGATCACGTTCGTGGACGACGAGCGCCGCACCCGCGACCTCCCGTCGCTGGAGGCCCACGTCTCCGTCGAGCGTCAGCAGATCGAGAACCGCCGTGACGCGGACCTCGAAGGCCGTGCCAAGAAGCTCGAGACCGACCTGGCCGAGCTCGAGGCCGAGGGCGCGAAGGCCGACGTGCGCCGCAAGGTGCGCGAAGGCGCCGAGCGCGAGATGAAGCAGCTCCGTGACCGCGCCCAGCGCGAGATCGACCGCCTCGACGAGGTGTGGGCCCGCTTCAAGAACCTCAAGGTCCAGGACCTCGAGGGCGACGAGCTGCTCTACCGCGAGCTGCGTGACCGCTTCGGCACGTACTTCGACGGCTGCATGGGCGCCGCCGCGCTGCAGAAGCGCCTGGAGTCCTTCGACCTCGAGGAGGAGGCCGAGCGCCTCCGCGAGATCATCCGTACCGGCAAGGGCCAGAAGAAGACCCGTGCGCTCAAGCGCCTCAAGGTCGTCTCCGCGTTCCTGCAGACCAGCAACAAGCCCAAGGGCATGGTTCTGGACTGCGTGCCGGTGATCCCGCCGGACCTTCGTCCGATGGTGCAGCTGGACGGTGGCCGCTTCGCGACCTCCGACCTGAACGACCTGTACCGCCGCGTGATCAACCGCAACAACCGTCTGAAGCGTCTCCTCGACCTCGGTGCCCCCGAGATCATCGTGAACAACGAGAAGCGCATGCTTCAGGAGGCCGTGGACGCCCTCTTCGACAACGGTCGTCGTGGTCGTCCGGTGACCGGTCCCGGTAACCGTCCCCTGAAGTCCCTCAGCGACATGCTGAAGGGCAAGCAGGGTCGCTTCCGTCAGAACCTTCTCGGTAAGCGCGTGGACTACTCCGCGCGTTCCGTGATCGTCGTCGGTCCCCAGCTGAAGCTGCACCAGTGTGGTCTGCCCAAGGCCATGGCGCTGGAGCTCTTCAAGCCGTTCGTGATGAAGCGCCTGGTCGACCTGAACCACGCGCAGAACATCAAGAGCGCCAAGCGGATGGTCGAGCGCGGCCGCACGGTCGTCTACGACGTCCTCGAAGAGGTCATCGCCGAGCACCCGGTCCTGCTGAACCGTGCGCCCACGCTGCACCGTCTCGGCATCCAGGCCTTCGAGCCCCAGCTGGTCGAAGGCAAGGCCATCCAGATCCACCCGCTCGTCTGCACCGCGTTCAACGCGGACTTCGACGGTGACCAGATGGCCGTGCACCTGCCGCTCTCCGCGGAGGCGCAGGCCGAGGCCCGCATCCTGATGCTGTCCTCGAACAACATCCTCAAGCCGGCCGACGGCCGTCCGGTCACGATGCCGACCCAGGACATGGTCCTCGGTCTGTTCTTCCTGACCACCGACGGTGAGCTCCGTGACACCAAGGGCGAGGGCCGCGCGTTCGGCTCCACGGCCGAGGCGACCATGGCGTTCGACAACGGCGAGCTCGCGCTCCAGTCGTCCGTCGACATCCGCTTCCCGGTGGGCACCATCCCGCCGCGTGGCTGGGTGCCGCCGGTCGCCGAGGAGGGTGAGCAGGAGTTCCAGCCGGGCGACAGCTTCCGTCTGAAGACGACCCTGGGTCGCGCGCTCTTCAACGAGCTGCTGCCCGAGGACTACCCGTTCGTCGACTACTCGGTGGGCAAGAAGCAGCTCTCCGAGATCGTCAACGACCTGGCGGAGCGCTACCCCAAGGTCATCGTGGCGGCGACGCTCGACAACCTGAAGGCGGCCGGCTTCCACTGGGCGACCCGTTCGGGCGTCACCGTGGCCATCTCCGACGTCGTCGTGCCCGAGGCCAAGAAGGCCATCGTCGCGGGCTACGAGGCGATGGACGAGAAGGTCCAGAAGCAGTACGAGCGCGGTCTGATCACCAAGGACGAGCGCACGCAGGAGCTCATCGCGATCTGGACCAAGGCGACCAACGAGGTTGCCGAGGCGATGAACGCGAACTTCCCCAAGACGAACCCCATCTTCATGATGGTTGACTCGGGTGCCCGAGGAAACATGATGCAGATGCGACAGATCGCCGGTATGCGTGGTCTGGTGTCGAACGCGAAGAACGAGACCATCCCGCGTCCGATCAAGGCGTCCTTCCGTGAGGGCCTCACCGTTCTGGAGTACTTCATCTCCACGCACGGTGCCCGTAAGGGTCTGGCGGACACCGCCCTGCGTACCGCCGACTCGGGTTACCTGACCCGTCGTCTGGTGGACGTCTCGCAGGACGTGATCATCCGCGAGGAGGACTGCGGCACCGAGCGCGGTCTGAAGCTGAAGATCGCCGTTCGCGGCGAGGACGGCGTGCTGCGCAAGGCCGACGACGTCGAGACCTCGATCTACGCCCGCATGCTGGCCGAGGACGTCGTCATCGACGGCAAGGTCATCGCGCCGGCCAACGTCGACCTCGGTGACGTGCTCATCGACGCCCTGGTCGCCAACGGCGTCGAGGAGGTCAAGACCCGCTCGGTCCTGACCTGTGAGTCCGCGGTCGGCACCTGTGCCTTCTGCTACGGACGCTCGCTCGCCACCGGCAAGCTGGTCGACATCGGTGAGGCGGTCGGCATCATCGCCGCCCAGTCCATCGGTGAGCCCGGTACCCAGCTGACGATGCGTACCTTCCACACCGGTGGTGTGGCCGGTGACGACATCACGCAGGGTCTGCCGCGTGTCGTCGAGCTCTTCGAGGCCCGTACCCCGAAGGGTGTCGCCCCGATCTCCGAGGCCGCCGGCCGCGTGCGGATCGAGGAGACCGAGAAGACGAAGAAGATCGTCATCACGCCCGACGACGGCAGTGACGAGACGGCCTTCCCGATCTCGAAGCGCGCCAAGGTCATCGTGTCCGAGGGCGACCACGTCGAGGTGGGCCAGAAGCTCACCATGGGTGCCACCAACCCGCACGACGTGCTGCGCATCCTCGGCCAGCGTGCCGTCCAGGTCCACCTGGTCGGCGAAGTCCAGAAGGTCTACAACTCGCAGGGCGTGTCGATCCACGACAAGCACATCGAGATCATCATCCGGCAGATGCTGCGCCGCGTGACGATCATCGAGTCCGGCGACGCGGAGCTCCTGCCGGGCGAACTGGTCGAGCGGTCGAAGTTCGAGACCGAGAACCGTCGTGTGGTCACCGAGGGCGGTCACCCCGCCTCCGGCCGTCCGCAGCTGATGGGTATCACCAAGGCCTCGCTCGCCACCGAGTCGTGGCTGTCGGCGGCGTCCTTCCAGGAGACGACCAGGGTTCTGACGGACGCGGCGATCAACGCCAAGTCCGACTCCCTGATCGGCCTCAAGGAGAACGTCATCATCGGTAAGCTCATCCCGGCCGGTACGGGCCTCGCCCGCTACCGCAACATCCGGGTCGAGCCCACCGAAGAGGCCAAGGCCGCGATGTACTCGGCCGTCGGCTACGACGACATCGACTACTCGCCCTTCGGCACCGGCTCCGGCCAGGCTGTCCCGCTGGAGGACTACGACTACGGCCCGTACAACGGCTGAGTCGCAGAAGAGCAGTAACCGCAGGGCGGTCACCCGAGAGGGTGGCCGCCCTGCGGCGTTTCAGCGGGGCGGCTGGAGGTACGGCTGGAGGTGGTGGAGCCGAGTCCGGTGGTCGGGGTGGGTGGAGAGCAGCCGGTCCAGGGTGCCGGGCTCGGTGAACGGCTTCCCGGTCTGGACGAGCACCGCGTGCTTCTCCCGCTCCTCCTGGGCCATCACCCCGTGCAGCATCTGGGCGAGCATCGGCGCGAAGCCGAGTACGGCGGCGTGCTCGTCGGCCCGCAGCTCGGCGCGCCGGCCCACGGCGGCCGTCAGGTAGGGCATCACGAGCAGCAGCAGGGGGAGCCCGTAGGTGGCGGTGATCGTCAGGAGGGTGAAGAGGCCCACAAAGATGATCATGAATCCGGCGGCCAGGTAGGAGAAGAAGCTGGTGAACCGGATGACGAAGACGGTCACGGCCCGGATGACCTGCCAGGCGATCCGCCCGGGCAGGGAGTACCACCAGCCCAGCAGCCCGGACCAGGCGTGGCCGCCGGTGTGGTGGCCGAGCTCGTGGGCGAGTACGGCGGCGAGCTGGGACTTGGGCAGGTTCTCCAGGGCGTACCGGGTGACGCCGACGATGTGCCCGGCGGCCGCGTACGCGTTGAGGTGGCCGGAGTCCTCGATCCACAGCTCGTAGCGGTCACCGTCGACGCCGGCGCGGGCTGTGACCTCGCGCCATACCGGGGAGAGCCCGGCGAGCTCGTGGGGGAGAGGGCGCTGCAGGCGCAGCAGGTGGCGGGCGAAGAAGTCCTCGCTGGGGCGGTGGAAGACGAGGGCCCCGGAGGCGATCCAGAGCAGCGTGGGCACCCAGTAGGGCAGCCCGGTCAGCGCCTCCAGCAGGGTGGCGAGGAGCAGGACCACCATCAGGCTCATCAGGAAGCCGGGGACGTGCAGGGCGAGCTGTCCGAAGGCGGTGGCGTCCGCGCTGCGCTGGTACGCCTTGCGGTGGACGCGGGTGCCCGGGGCGTTCTGGTACTCCAGGTCGTCCAGCGGGGCCCGAGGGGCTGGCGGGGCCGGCGGGGCGGGAGGGGCCGGCGGTGCGGATAACGGGGCCGGCGGGGCTGCGGGGGTGGACTGGTATTGGGGGTACGTGGGGTGCGGCTGGGGTTGCGGGGGCTGCTGGTACTGCGGGTACGCGGGGGCCTGGGGCGGGACCGGCTGCTGCTGCGGGTACGTCGGCCCCTGAGGCTGCTGTTGTGGGTACGTCGGTGCCTGAGGCTGCTGTTGTGGGTACGTCGGCGCCTGGGGCGGCTGCTGTTGTGGGTACGTCGGCGCCTGGGGCGGCTGCTGCGGATGTGCTGGGGGTGCTGGGCTCTGGGGGTACTGCGGGCCCTGCGGGTACGGGGGACCGTGCGGGTGCTGGGGTTCGGGTGGCTGGTTCACGGTGAATCCTTCGTCGTATCGGGGACGTCAGCCGATGAGCAGGGAGGCGGGGAGCAGTACCGCGCCGGCGCAGAGGGCGAACAGGCCGGTCCTGATCCACTGGTGCTTGCGGGCGGCGATCCGGCTGTTCTCCGCGAGCGCCGCCATGAGCGAGGCGGCGGGGTCGCGGTCGGTTTCGGCGAGGGCCTCCGCCAGGCGGCCCTGGCGGACGGCCGACCGGATGTCGCCGAAGTACGAGAGCGGGGAGCCCGGCCGCCACTCGGCCGAGCGGTAGCGGGGCAGCACCGCCAGCAGCAGGGCGAGGAGGGCCAGCGCGAGTGCGGCAGCCCCCGCCCACCACACGGCCGTGCCGGGTGCGGAGAGCGAGCCCGGCCGCCAGCCCTTCCCGGCGAGCAGGGCACTGATCACCCCGGCGGTCATCCCGAGGGCCCCGACCAGCACCGAGGCCTTGCTGTCGGCCCGGGCTATCTCGGCGCGCACGTCGGCGAGCAGCCGCGTGGCGGCCTCGCCGGCGGACGCGGGCGGTGCCGGGGCCGGGGATGGGGCCGGTGCCGGGGGCTGGGTCGGTGCCGGGGCCGGGGTCGGGGGCTGGGTCGCTGTCACGGCTGCGGCTGCCCGTCGTGGGCCTGGGCCTGGGCCTGGGACTCGGTCTCGCTCTCGGGCTCGGGCTCCGGCTGGGCCGCGGGGGCGGGCGGCTGCACGGGAGCCGTCCCGTACCCGGGCGGAGGCTCCCACTGGGCGAAGGTCGGGGACGGTCCGGACGGCGCGTGCGGCTGCGGTGCGGCCGGCGGGAAGCCCGGTACCGGCACACCCTGCACCGGCGGCGCGGGCGGGCCGGTGGGCGTGGGCGGCTGCGGTGCGGCCGGTCCGTAGCCCGGTACGGGTGCACCCTGCACCCGTGCCCCGGGCGGCCCTGCGGGCGTGGGGGACCGGGATGCGGCCGGTCCGTATTCCGGTACCGGCACGCCCTGCACGGGCGGCCCTGCGGGCGTGGGGGGCTGGGGTGCGGCCGGTCCGTATTCCTGTACCGGCACGCCCTGCACGGGCGGCACGGGCGTGGGCGGCTGCGGTGCGGCCGGTCCGTAGCCCGGTACGGCGGCGCCCTGCACCGGCGGTGCGGGCGGGCCCGCCGCCGGCTGCGGGGGCGGGAGCCGGCCCGGGTAGGGCGGGGCCGGGTCGTGGGGGACGCCGGGGAGACGCTGGTTCAGGATGTCGTTCATGGCCCGCAGCGCCAGCTGCTTGGGGCCCTGCAGCTCGTGCCGCTCGGCCCCGCCGTCGCCGAGCACCTGGCTGACCAGGCTCATCTGGTCCCGGATCATCTGGAGCTGGTCCTCGCGCATCGTCCGCATCACGAGCGCCGAGTCCTCGGGATGCTGGGCCAGGTGGAGGGCCCACGCGTGCACGCCGCCCTGTTCCAGGTGCCACTGGTAGAAGGCGATCTTCTCGGCCTCGACCCGCTGGAGCTCCGCCTGCTGGCGGCTCAGCTCCAGACGCTGCTGGTGCTCCCACTGCTGCTGCCGCAGCGCCAGTTCGTGCTGTCGGCCCCCGTACGCCAGCGCCCGCTCCGTGGTGAGCTCGTCCTGCTGGCGGGCCCGCTGGTCGAGCTGGACGTCGTAGCGCATGCCGAGCTGCTCGGTGAGGATCTGCTCGTCGGTGCCGTGGTGGATGGCCTGCATGCGCAGCTGGTGGTCGATGTTCTCCTGGTCGCGCCGCAGCCGGACGGTCCAGGAGGTCTGGAGGCCGCACGTCCGGCCGAGCGGTCCGGCCGCGGGCAGCGCCCGCAGCAGCTCCCCCTCGGCCTCGGCGCTCCGGGCGATGGAGAAGCGTCGTGCGACCGGCCGGGCGGCCTGCTCCAGCTCGCCGAGCAGCAGCCGGGGCACGTCGCGGTGACGGCTCTCCACGAACCGGGCGGGGTCCGTCACCTGCCAGCTGATCTCCACGACCACGACGAACTGGAACGCGTCGTTATCGCTGGGGAGCTGGATCTCCGACCGGATGTGGTGGACTCCCGTGTCGACCTCGTAGACAGCCGTGTAGCCGCGGGTGGAGCCGGGCCGCTGCGGCGGCAGGAAGGCGACGTACCCGCCTTTGGTGGTCGAGAAGACCAGGGCGTGGTCGATGCGGGTCTGCAGCTTGCGGAAGACCTCGAACCGCCCCAGTTGCTGGACGGTGATCACCGGGTCGATCAGCTGGGTGCGCCGGTCGGCCGGCTGCTCCCAGTCGGGGTGGCGGCGGGGATCGGACATCGTGCGGCTTCTCCTCGGTTCAGTAGTTCGGCAGTACGGCCATCAGGCGCCCGGCGGCGGCGGGTACCACCCCGTCGGTCCCGGACTGCAGGCGGTAGAGCAGCCGGTCACGCTCGTTGGCGCCGGTGACCAGGGCCGGCAGCAGGGCGGCGAGCGCCCATTCGGTGGTGTGATCGCGGTCCGCGGCCACGACCCAGTCGTGCAGCAGGTCGAGGGCCTCCTCGTTGCGGGGGCGGTTGAGGGCGGCCCGCCACAGCTCGGCGATCCCGCGGGCGGACCGCGGCTGCTCGGTGGCGGCCCGCGCGTACCAGTCGAGGACCAGCGGGCGGCCGTACGGCTCGTCGTCCTCGGTGTGCCGGCAGGCGCGCAGGAAGCCGTCGATCGCGAGGTCTACGGCGGCCCGGTCGTCGTCGCGGGTGCGCAGCACCTCGGCGAGGACCTCGTCGCGCGCGTCGGAGAGGAGCAGCAGTTCGACGGACTGGGCGAGTTCGAGCAGCATCGCCGTGTCGTTCCCGTCGCGCCGGACGGCCGTGCGCAGTGCTTCGACGGTCGCCACCGGCCGCTCGTCGCCGATCAGGCCGTGGACGCGGATCGCGGCCCAGCGCAGGCGCGCGTGGGCGTCCTCGTCGGCGCACCAGCGGTCGATGATCCGCGGGATGTTCGGCGTGCCGATGATGTGGGCCAGCGCGAGGGCGTTGACGGCGCCGATCCGCAGCCACGGGCGGTCGGACAGCGCCCATTCCTCGATGACCAGGGCCATCGCGGAGGGCAGGTCGTGGAGGGCGAGTACGGCGACGGTGGACGCGGCCCGGGTCCGTACGAAGGACCGCCCGTCGGCGGCGAGCAGCCGCAGCCAGCCGACCAGCGCGGGGCGGGCGGACGGATGGCCGGTCCACACCTCGCGGAGCAGGACCGCCGCGAGACGGTCGTCCTGGAAGGCAGCCATCGACTGGGTGACCGGCCCCCACTCGGTCTGCTCCTCCTTCGGGTAGCGGATGGCGCGTGCCAGCTGGAGGCGTTTGGCGGGGTTGGTGCCGAAGACGGGGACGGCCGCGGGCAGAGCCGGGTCCTCGGTGCGCTGGAGGAGGCCGAAGAGGAGGTCGCTGAGTTCGGCGGTGAGGGCGTACGGCCCTTTGTGGAAGGCGGCGAGGGCGACGAGGAAGGCCTTCTCCCGGAGGTGGAGCGTCCCGTCCTGGTCCTCGAACCACTCCTGGATCTGCTCCTCCAGGGCGCCCTGGGAGAAGGTCTCGATCTCCGACGGGTCGCTGCCGTGGAGGGAGTGCCGCCCCAGTACGTTCGCGAAGCGCGCGGCCTCGCGGAGCTGGTGGTGGCCGTTCAGGAAGTCGGTGACGGCGGGCAGGGCGAGCAGCCGCCGTAATTCGGCCTCGTCGTCCACCTGGGCGCGCAGCGAGGAACGAAGGACGGCCGCGGTGCCGGGAGGCTGCCAGGGGTGGCCCGCGACGCCCTCCAGATGGGTGTGCGGACCGGCGGTGATCACCAGGAAGCTCCGGTCGTCGAGCTTGTCCCGGGCGGCCAGCAGGTGCGTGTCGCGCAGCGGCTGCCGCCGCGTGGTGATCGGGTCGCACAGGACGTACCCGCGCGCGTCTCCGGTGCCGAGCCGGTCGGCCAGGTTCTCGGGGGAAGTGCTGCGGTCCAGCGAATGGACCGACATGGTGCCCAGGCGTCGCAGCAGCAGGAGCGCGGCGGTGCGCCGGCCGGTGAAACGGGGGCCGGTGAGCACCAGGACGCGCTCCTTGCGGAGCTGCTCCAGCAGGTCCTGGAAGTTGCTGCCGTCCTCGACGAACACCTGGTCGAGACGGCTGAGGGTGGCCCTCGGGACCTCGCCGGAGGTGTGCGCGGCGCCGCCGACCGTCACGTGGTTCACGGTGACTCCGCCGTGGAAGGTGCCGCCGCTGATGCCGTGGTTGACGCCGCCGAACTGTCCGCCGCCGACGCCGGCGCGCATGGCGTCGGGGATGCCGCGGAAGAGGTCGCGCCGGGCGTCGTAGGCGCTCTGGGGGGCTTCCTCCGCAGGTGGCGGGGGCGCGGTCGCCGCCGCCGGGTCGGCGGGGGACTCGGCCTGGTCCGGGCCCTCGGCCGGGGCCTGGGGGTCCGCCGTCGGGGTGCTCATCGGCGGTCACCGCCACCCAGGTGGACGTCGCCGTGGAAGGTGCCGCCGTTGACGCCGTAGTTGAAGCCGCCGAACTGACCGCCGTTGATCCCGTACTCCGGGTGCGCGCCGCCGGCCGGGGCGGGAGGGGCGGCAGGCACGGCCCGGGCAGGCGCGGCCGGGGCCGCCGTCCCCTTCGGCAGGGGCCCGTACAGCCACGCGCCCAGCGGGCCGTTCTTGCTGGGCATGGTGACCGCGGTGAATTCCTCGGCCGGGATTCCGGTGTGGTTGTGCCGCACGATGCCGGCGTACACCGGCTCCGAGACGCAGAGCGCGTAGTCGTCCGTACGCTCGCGCAGGGCTTCCTTCAGGGGTTCACCGTCCAGCAGCCGGCAGGCGTGGTTGAGGTCGCTGCCCACCCAGCCGTCGAACTCGTCGACGGCGACGTACCCGGTGGCGAGCACTGCCCGCAGCCGGATCTGCGCCGAGCTGGCCGCCAGCCGGTTCACGGCGCGGAGCTGGGCGGGGACCTCGGTCAGCAGGGCGCGCAGCAGCGTGGTCAGCGGCGCACCCGGGTCGATCAGCTCCATGATCGCGTCGCCGCGGTCGGCGCGCAGCCGTAACGTCTGGTCGATCCCGGCGGCCAGCAGGGTCCGGTCGACGACGTCGTAGAGCATCCGGCGGAGGAAGGCCTGCTGGACGTCGTCGCGGTCGCTGTAGCGCTCGGTGTCGACCAGGAGGATCGTGCGGGGGAGTGGGTCGTTCATGATCGCCTCTCGTGGTGGATCCCGGTGGATCCCTGCTGTGACAAGAGAGTGGGGCAGGAGGGCGCGGCGCCGTGAGGGCGGATGACGCACCCGGAGTGTGACGCCGTGCACTGATGGCGCGGTCAGCCCCTCGGGGTGGTCAGGCCGGGGGCTGCGACCGCGCGATCCGGCGCAGTACGTCCGGCCGTACGATCACCAGGACGCGGCGGCCGGTGATCACGACGCCGCGTTCGCGGAGCTCCTTGAGCTCCCGCTGGACCATCTCGCGGGAGGCCCCGACGGCTCCGGCGAGCTCTTCCTTGGTGAGCGGAACGGTCAGCTCCACGCCCGTGGGGGTGGCGCGGCCGTGGGTCCTGGCCAGGTCCAGGAGCAGGACGGCGAGGCGCTCGCGCACGCTCAACGACGCGAACTCCAGGCGGCGCCGGTCGGCGGCGCGGGTGCGGTCGGAGGTGAGGGCGAGCAGCTGGAGGGCGACCGCGGGGAAGGCGGCGAGGAACGCGCGGAACGCCTCGTGGTCGACGGCCACCGCCCGGACCGGCTCCAGCGCGGTCACGGTGGCCGAGCGGACGCGCCCGGTCAGGGCGGCGGCCTCGCCCAGGATGTCGCCGGGCCCGCGCAGGGCGAGCAGCGCCTGGTAGCCGTTGGGGGCGGCGACGGTCACCTTGGTCCAGCCGTGCAGGACCAGCAGGACGTGGGACGAGGGCTCGTGCTGGTGGATCAGGCGGTCGCGCGGCGCGAAGGCCAGTTCACTGCCGAGCGCGCGTAACGCCGTACCGTCCTCGTGCTCCAGCCGGGCCAGGAAGGGGACCCGGTCGTCCAGCCCTCCGTCGCCCGGGACGTTCTCCAAAGCCATGCGGCCCCCCGCCCCGATCCGTCAGGGCGGTCAATGTACTGACCTCGGGCCCCGCGCAGATCAGGAACCACGCTTTTGCAGCCGTACGATCACGGACAGTGCCCGGTCACGCGCTCCGGCCCGCGCGGCGGCGGCGCGCACCGGCCACCGTGACCGAAACCAGGGCCAGGAGGGCGAGGGTGGCGGCGGCGAGGCCCGGGGTGAGGCCCTTGGGGGTGAAGGTGCAGGAGACCTTCTTCGTCCCGGGGGCCAGGGGCAGCGACACCAGCCCGTGGAAGTCGCGCACGGGCGCGGAGCACCGCCAGCCCGGGATGTCCGTCATCGCGAACACCGCGGTGCCGGTGGCGCCCTCGGGAAGGGTGGCCTCGATGGTGTGGCCGCCCGTCCTGACCCCGGTGGCCCCGCCGGCGCTCAGCCCGGCGACGGCCTTGTCGAGCGCCGGGCGGTCCAGGCAGCCCAGCGGGTGGTCCCCGGCGGTCGCGCCCTGCGTACGGGTGTGCACCGTGACGTCGACCAGGCCGGAGGCGGGGACCGGGCCCAGCGGGACCACGCCGGACATCTGGTCCTCCAGCTGCCGTTCGGCGCCGCCCGTGCGGAGGGTGCCGTAGAGCTCGGGGGAGTACCAGTAGGCCTCGGAGCCAGGGGCGCACCGGGCCGCGTACGTCTGCTCGGTGGCGCTGCCGCCCCGGGTGACCTGCGGGACCTGGTAGACGGTGGCGCCCAGGACGTTCTCCTGGCGGGCGTAGACGCTGCCCGCGGGGTTCGGCGAGGCGTAGGGGGCGGAGCGGACCGTGACCAGCGGGGGAGCGGGGAACGTCGAGCCCGCCCAGCTGCCCGGGACGGGCCCGGGGCGGACCCGCGCGCCGATCGAGAAGATCGCGTCGAGCACCGGGTTGTCGGCGCCGAAGAAGGTCCGGCCGTCGTTCTTGAAGCCGTAGCCAAGGGGTTCCAGCGCCCGGTACGTGGCCTCCGGGAGGTAGCTGCTGTAGTACTGCGGCCCCTCTGCGCGCAGGGCGAGGGCGTCGTTGTACGAGGTCTGCGGAGCGCCCGAATCGGTCCGGTAGGCGGGCCAGCCGTCCACCCGCCGGACGGCGTCGTAGTGGTCGGCGATCGACCGGTTCGACGTGGCGGTCGGCTTCGCCCAGCGCTCGCGGGCCCGGCGGGCGTCCGCGTTGGCCGCGGCCACCGTGGACTCGGCGAAGACCGCGCCGACCATGAGGACGGCCGCGACGGGGATCAGGTACCGGCGCTTCTCGCCCAGCGCGAGCAGGATCAGCGCCAGCAGCGACGCGGCCCCGCCGCAGAGCACCGCGGGCCAGGTCGCGCCGCCGAAGTCGTCGGTGTGCCGCAGTACGAAGGTGGCCGCGACCAGCAGACCGGCGGTGAGCGCGAGGTGGAGCGGTCGCGGCCGGCCGGCCAGCGCCAGCCAGGCCACGACGACCACCATGCCGCTGAAGACGAAGGCCTCGCGGTACGGGTTGCCGTTGGGCACCGCCAGCCCGTGCCACACGTACTGCGTGGGCGGGAACTGGAAGGAGACGGCCACCAGCAGCGTCGCGGCCGCCCACACCAGGCGGGTCTTGCGCGCGATGGTGGCGTTGAAGACGAAGGAGCCCGCCAGGATCAGGCCGAGCGAGGCGATGTACAGGCGCGGACGGCCGCCCCACAGGTGGGTGGCCGGGAGCATGCCCGCGAGGAAGAGCTCGATCCGGACCGGGTCGAAGGCGGCGGCCCGGGTGGGCTGCGCCGAGCCGCTGGACAGGAACGACGGCAGCAGGAGCGGCAGGGTGAGCAGCACCCCGGTCGCGGCGGCCGTCGAGGCGCGCCACAGGACGCGCAGCCTCCCCCGCCCGCCCGTCATGTCGCGGGTGATCAGGCGGATGGCCAGCAGGACGCAGGCGGCCATCGTGGCCATCATCGCCGTGTAGAAGTTCCCGTACCAGGCGAGCGCGATCAGCAGAGCAGCGCCGGGCCAGCGGCGCTGCTCCAGGCACCACTCGACGGCGATGCCGAGCAGGGGCAGGGCGACCAGGCCCCACAGCCACATGGGGATGTACGAGGCGTCGCTGAGGGCCCAGCCGCACAGGCCGTAGCAGGCGCCGAGGACTCCGCGCTGCCACCACGGGCCGGCGTGCAGCTTGCCGAGGTACACCGTCATCAGGGCGGCGGCGGTGCCCATCGTGAGCGGGGTGAGCGCGAAGACGGCGAGGTCGACGTGGGCGCGCGGGACCAGGACGGTCAGCCAGGAGAAGGGATTGCCGAGGTACGTGTAGTAGTCGGACAGGAACTGCTGTCCGAAGCCGCCGCGCCAGGTGAAGAGCACGTCACCGGCGGCCCGGCCGTGGACCAGGTCCCACAGTGCGCGGTGGAAGGGCACGTACTGGTTGGCCTGGTCGTTGATGGCCCGGCCGGTGTTGCCGAAGGGGAAGGTGCCGCGCGCCACCCAGGCGGCGCAGAACGCGCCCGAGGTGATCAGGAAGGCGAGCAGGGGCCCGTACAGCGAGGCGAGCCGGGGACGGCGGCGGCGGGGGGCGGGAAGGCCCCGGGCGCTGTCGGGGCGCGGGCTGTCCGCCGTGAGCGGCTCCGAGGTGACCGTCCCCAATGTCCCGCTCCCCTGATGGTCGTGCCGTTTGGGCTGAATCGCTGGGCAGTGTAGTTCGCCGGGCGGGGGGCCGGGCCGCGCGCGGGGGCTCGCGCATGTGCTCGTACGGGGGCGCCGCGGGGGCTCGGGCGGGACGGGGCACGGGTCGTACGGGCGGGGGCGGGACCGGGTGGGGGACGACCGGGGGCCGGGTGCGGCACTCTTGGGGGGACTGACCTGGGCGTCCTTACCATGCCTCGACCACATATGCGAGTCGGCGGGGCCGTACCGGGGTGTCGCCCAGGCGGCGCACGGGTCGTGGCGATCTCCCCGCTCCGGCGGCCGCGCCTTTGTTTTGACCGGAGTGGTTGCGGTAGGTACGCTCAGACCTTGTGCCTGGGGTGTGCCTGGGCTCCCGTGCGTGTCCATCAACCGCAGGAGAGCCCGTATCGGCCACCGCGATCCATGCGTTTCCGTGCTTGCGCGGAGGTCCGCCGGATCCGACACACCCGACCGCGTGGGTCGGCAAATGTTCCAGGTTAGCTTCACTACACGGCACACAGAAACCGGAGAAGTAGTGCCTACGATCCAGCAGCTGGTCCGTAAGGGCCGGCAGGACAAGGTCGAGAAGACAAAGACCCCCGCGCTTGAGGCTTCGCCCCAGCGTCGCGGCGTCTGCACGCGTGTGTTCACGACCACCCCGAAGAAGCCGAACTCGGCGCTGCGTAAGGTCGCGCGTGTGCGTCTGACCTCTGGCATCGAGGTCACCGCTTACATTCCGGGTGAGGGACACAACCTGCAGGAGCACTCGATCGTGCTCGTGCGTGGTGGCCGTGTGAAGGACCTGCCGGGTGTTCGTTACAAGATCATCCGCGGTGCGCTTGACACCCAGGCTGTCAAGAACCGCAAGCAGGCCCGCAGCCGCTACGGCGCCAAGAAGGAGAAGTAAGAATGCCTCGTAAGGGCCCCGCCCCGAAGCGCCCGGTCATCATCGACCCGGTCTACGCATCTCCTCTGGTGACGTCGCTCATCAACAAGATCCTCCTGAACGGCAAGCGCTCCACCGCCGAGCGCATCGTTTACGGCGCCATGGAAGGCCTCCGCGAGAAGACCGGCAACGACCCGGTCATCACGCTGAAGCGCGCGCTGGAGAACGTCAAGCCGTCCCTCGAGGTCAAGTCCCGCCGTGTCGGTGGCGCGACCTACCAGGTTCCGGTTGAGGTCAAGCCGGGCCGTCAGTCGACCCTCGCGCTGCGCTGGCTCGTGGGTTACTCCCGCGCCCGCCGCGAGAAGACCATGACCGAGCGCCTCATGAACGAGCTGCTCGACGCCTCGAACGGTCTTGGCGCTGCCGTCAAGAAGCGTGAGGACACGCACAAGATGGCCGAGTCCAACAAGGCCTTCGCGCACTACCGCTGGTAGTTCAAACCCACATCGAGACCGAGAGAAGACTGAGCCGATATGGCTACCACTTCGCTTGACCTGGCCAAGGTCCGCAACATCGGGATCATGGCCCACATCGACGCGGGCAAGACGACCACCACCGAGCGCATCCTGTTCTACACCGGTGTGTCTTACAAGATCGGTGAAGTCCACGACGGCGCTGCCACGATGGACTGGATGGAGCAGGAGCAGGAGCGCGGCATCACGATCACGTCCGCCGCGACGACCTGCCACTGGCCGCTCGAGGACGTCGACCACACCATCAACATCATCGACACCCCGGGTCACGTTGACTTCACGGTCGAGGTGGAGCGTTCGCTCCGCGTCCTCGACGGTGCCGTCACCGTGTTCGACGGTGTCGCCGGTGTGGAGCCGCAGTCGGAGACGGTGTGGCGTCAGGCCGACCGTTACGGCGTGCCGCGCATCTGCTTCGTCAACAAGCTGGACCGCACCGGCGCCGAGTTCCACCGCTGTGTCGACATGATCAAGGACCGCCTTGGCGCGGTTCCGATCGTCATGCAGCTCCCGATCGGTGCCGAGGCCGACTTCCAGGGTGTCGTCGACCTGGTCACCATGAAGGCGTTCGTCTGGTCCGCCGAGGCGACCAAGGGCGAGATGTACGACATCGTCGACATCCCCGACACGCACACCGAGGCCGCTGAAGAGTGGCGCGGGAAGCTCGTCGAGACCGTCGCCGAGAACGACGACGAGATCATGGAGCTCTTCCTGAACGGCGACGAGCCGTCCGTGGAGCAGCTGCACGCCGCCGTCCGTCGCATCATCCTCGGCTCCGGCAAGGGCAAGGGCGAGCCCACGATCACCGCGGTGTTCTGTGGCACGGCGTTCAAGAACAAGGGTGTTCAGCCCCTGCTCGACGCTGTCGTCCGCTACCTGCCCTCGCCCCTGGACATCGAGGCCATCGAGGGCCACGACGTCAAGGACCCCGAGGTCGTCGTGAAGCGCAAGCCTTCCGACGAGGAGCCCCTCGCGGCGCTGGCGTTCAAGATCATGAGCGACCCGCACCTCGGCAAGCTCACCTTCGTCCGGGTTTACTCGGGCCGCCTGGAGGCCGGCACTGCGGTGCTGAACTCCGTCAAGGGCAAGAAGGAGCGCATCGGCAAGATCTACCGCATGCACGCGAACAAGCGTGAGGAGATCGACTCGGTGGGCGCCGGCGACATCGTCGCCGTCATGGGCCTGAAGCAGACCACCACCGGTGAGACGCTGTGTGACGACAAGAACCAGGTGATCCTGGAGTCCATGGACTTCCCGGCCCCGGTCATCCAGGTCGCCATCGAGCCCAAGTCCAAGGGTGACCAGGAGAAGCTGGGTGTCGCCATCCAGCGTCTCGCGGAGGAGGACCCCTCCTTCCACGTTCACTCGGACGAGGAGACGGGCCAGACCATCCTCGGCGGTATGGGCGAGCTGCACCTCGAGGTGCTGGTCGACCGTATGAAGCGCGAGTTCAAGGTCGAGGCCAACGTCGGCAAGCCGCAGGTGGCCTACCGCGAGACGATCCGCAAGGCCGTCGAGCGTCACGACTACACCCACAAGAAGCAGACCGGTGGTACCGGTCAGTTCGCCAAGGTGCAGATCGCGATCGAGCCCATCACCGAGACCGACGGTCCGGCGTACGAGTTCGTGAACAAGGTCACCGGTGGCCGCGTGCCGAAGGAGTACATCCCTTCGGTCGACGCCGGTGCGCAGGAGGCCATGCAGTTCGGCATCCTGGCCGGCTACGAGATGACGGGCGTTCGCGTCACGCTTCTCGACGGTGGCTACCACGAGGTCGACTCCTCCGAGCTCGCGTTCAAGATCGCCGGTTCGCAGGCCTTCAAGGAGGCCGCGCGCAAGGCTTCTCCCGTGCTCCTCGAGCCGATGATGGCCGTTGAGGTCACCACGCCCGAGGACTACATGGGTGATGTCATCGGCGACATCAACTCCCGCCGTGGCCAGATCCAGGCCATGGAGGAGCGTCACGGCGCTCGCGTCGTGAAGGGCCTCGTGCCCCTTTCGGAGATGTTCGGCTACGTCGGAGACCTCCGCAGCAAGACCTCGGGTCGCGCCAGCTACTCGATGCAGTTCGACTCCTACGCCGAGGTTCCCCGGAACGTCGCTGAGGAGATCATCGCGAAGGCCAAGGGCGAGTAACTCTTCGGAGTACACGCTTTAGGCTTGTCACCGGCAGCCTCTGGGGCAGCAGGAGTAACACTCCCGTTGCCCCGGGGACCGGCCGGCTTTCCAGCAAAGATCACCTGGCGCCGATCTGTAAGGCGTACAGAACCACTCTCCAGGAGGACCCCCGTGGCGAAGGCGAAGTTCGAGCGGACTAAGCCGCACGTCAACATCGGCACCATCGGTCACATTGACCACGGTAAGACGACCCTCACGGCCGCCATTACCAAGGTGCTGCACGACGCGTACCCGGACCTGAACGAGGCCTCGGCCTTCGACCAGATCGACAAGGCTCCTGAGGAGCGCCAGCGCGGTATCACCATCTCCATCGCGCACGTCGAGTACCAGACCGAGGCGCGTCACTACGCCCACGTCGACTGCCCGGGTCACGCGGACTACATCAAGAACATGATCACCGGTGCCGCGCAGATGGACGGCGCGATCCTCGTGGTCGCCGCCACCGACGGCCCGATGCCGCAGACCAAGGAGCACGTGCTCCTGGCCCGCCAGGTCGGCGTCCCCTACATCGTCGTCGCCCTGAACAAGGCCGACATGGTGGACGACGAGGAGATCCTGGAGCTCGTCGAGCTCGAGGTCCGTGAGCTGCTCTCCGAGTACGAGTTCCCGGGCGACGACCTGCCGGTCGTCCGCGTCTCCGCGCTGAAGGCCCTCGAGGGCGACAAGGAGTGGGGCGAGAAGCTTCTCGGCCTCATGGCTGCCGTCGACGAGGCCATCCCGACCCCGCCGCGTGACACCGAGAAGCCGTTCCTCATGCCCGTCGAGGACGTCTTCACGATCACCGGTCGCGGTACGGTCGTCACCGGCCGTATCGAGCGTGGTGTCCTGAAGGTCAACGAGACCGTCGACATCATCGGTATCAAGGAAGAGAAGACCACCACCACGGTCACCGGTATCGAGATGTTCCGCAAGCTGCTCGACGAGGGCCAGGCGGGCGAGAACGTCGGTCTGCTCCTCCGTGGCATCAAGCGCGAGGACGTCGAGCGCGGCCAGGTCATCATCAAGCCCGGTTCGGTCACGCCGCACACCGAGTTCGAGGCCCAGGCCTACATCCTGTCGAAGGACGAGGGTGGCCGTCACACCCCCTTCTTCAACAACTACCGTCCGCAGTTCTACTTCCGTACCACGGACGTCACGGGTGTCGTCACCCTGCCGGCCGGCACGGAGATGGTCATGCCGGGCGACAACACCGAGATGTCGGTCGCGCTGATCCAGCCGGTCGCCATGGAGGAGGGCCTGAAGTTCGCCATCCGTGAGGGTGGTCGTACCGTGGGCGCCGGCCAGGTCACCAAGATCACGAAGTAATTTCGTGCTCTGACCTGGTAGCTCGCTGAAGCGAGCGCCAAGTTGCACTGAAGGGCCCCGGCCCACCGCTTCGGCGGTGGGGCGGGGCCCTTCGGCGTTGCCGGGAGGGAACGGGCGAACGAGAGGAGGGCCGCACCCTTTCGGGTGCGGCCCTCCTCTCGTGACAGCGCAGACCAGGCGGGTCAGCCCACGCGCAGCGACTCGGTGAAGTCCTTGCAGGCGGCGTAGTCGGGCAGCAGCCCGGACGCGACCGCCTCGGCCAGCGACGGGGCGGCCTCGTCGCGCGCGGACAGCAGCGGCACGTCGGCCGGCCACTCGATGCCCAGGTCGGCGTCGAGCGGGTGAACCGAGTGCTCGCCGGTCGGGTTGTACGTCTCCGAGCAGAGGTACGAGAGCGTCGCGTCATCGCTCAGCGCGCAGAACCCGTGACCGAGGCCCTCAGGGATGTAGACCGCCCGGCGGTCCACATCGTCCAGGCGGACGCCCTCCCACTTGCCGAACGTGGGGGAGCCGACCCGCAGGTCCACGATGACGTCGAGCACGGCGCCGCGCACACAGGTCACGTACTTGGCCTGGCCGCGCGGCACATCGGCGAAGTGGATGCCGCGGACCACGCCCGCGGAGGAGACCGAGAGGTTCGCCTGCGCCAGGTTCAACGGGTGGCCGACCACCTCGGCCAGCCGGTCGAAGCGGTACCACTCGGTGAACAGGCCGCGCGGGTCACCGTGCAGCTGCGGGGTGACCTCGAAGGCGCCCTCTATGGAGAGTTCACGGAACTTCACCGTGCGTCCTCCTCGTCGAGCAGCGCCAGCAGGTAGTCGCCGTAACCGCTCTTGGTGAGCGGCTGGGCCAGCTCGCGCAGCTGCGCGGAACCGATCAGGCCGGCCCGCCAGGCCGCCTCCTCGATGCAGCCGATCTTGAAGCCCTGGCGCTCCTCGATGACACGGACGAACTCGGAGGCCTGCACCATCGAGACGAAGGTTCCGGTGTCCAGCCATGCGGTACCGCGGTCGAGGATGGTGACGTTCAGCTCGCCGGCCTGCAGGTACGCGTCGTTCACCGCGGTGATCTCCAGTTCGCCGCGGGCGCTGGGCTTCAGGCCGCGGGCGATCTCGACGACCCGGTTGTCGTAGAAGTACAGGCCCGGCACCGCGTAGCGGGACTTGGGCTTGACCGGCTTCTCCTCGATGGAGATGGCCTGGCCGTTCTCGTCGAACTCCACGACGCCGTACGCCGTCGGGTCCGCCACCGGGTACGCGAAGACCCGGCCGCCCTTGGAGTCGGTGTGCTGGGCGAGCCGGGTGCCGAGGCCGCTGCCGTGGAAGATGTTGTCGCCGAGGATCAGTGCGACGGACTCGTCACCGATGAAATCGGCGCCGAGGACGAACGCCTGGGCGATGCCCTCGGGGCGCTCCTGGACGGCGTACTCCAGCCGCAGGCCGAACTGCGAACCGTCGCCGAGCAGTCGCTCGAACTGGTCGCGGTCCTCGGGGGTGGTGATGATCAGAATTTCGCTGATACCCGCCATCACCAGGGTGGAGAGGGGGTAATAGATCATCGGCTTGTCGAAGACGGGCAGCAGCTGCTTCGAGACTGCCCGGGTCAACGGCCAGAGTCGCGATCCGGTGCCACCGGCCAAAAGGATTCCACGCATGGGTGAACCCTATGCGAGAGGGTGCGGGGGAGCCGAGCCAAGGGAATGTGACGTTCGGCAGGCCGCTAGACTCTTCGTATTATGCGCATCCTCGTGACCGGCGGCGCCGGCTTCATCGGTTCAGAATTCGTCCGCCAGCAGCTCGGTGCAGATGCCACGGCGCAGATCACTGTCTTCGACAAGCTGACCTATTCGGGCGTCGAGGCCAACCTCGCTCCGGTCGCGGACCACCCCGGCTACACCTTCGTCAAGGGCGACATCTGCGACGCCGAGGCCGTCGACCAGGTGATGCCCGGTCACGACGTCGTCGTGCACTTCGCCGCCGAGTCCCACGTGGACCGCTCCATCGCCGGCGCGGGCCCCTTCGTGATGACCAACGTGGTGGGTACGCAGGTCCTGCTGGACTCCGCCCGCAAGCACCGCGTCGGCCGCTTCGTCCACATCTCCACGGACGAGGTCTACGGCTCGATCAGCGAGGGCTCCTGGACGGAGGAGTGGCCGTTGGTGCCCAACTCCCCGTACTCCGCCTCCAAGGCGTCGTCCGACCTGCTGGCGCTGGCCTACCACCGCACCCACGGCATGGACGTGGTGGTCACCCGCTGCTCCAACAACTACGGGCACTACCAGTTCCCGGAGAAGGTCATCCCGCTGTTCGTCTCCAACCTGATGGACGGCAAGAAGGTCCCGCTGTACGGCAACGGCGGCAACGTGCGCGACTGGCTGCACGTCTCCGACCACTGCCGCGGCATCGACCTGGCCATGCGCAAGGGCCGCGCCGGCGAGGTCTACAACATCGGCGGCGGCACCGAGCTCACCAACAAGGAGCTCACCGGCGTGCTGCTGGAGGCCGCGGGCCTCGGCTGGGACATGGTCGAGCAGGTCGAGGACCGCAAGGGCCACGACCTCCGCTACTCGATCGACATCAGCAAGATCGGCGCCGAGCTCGGCTACGCGCCGCAGGTCACCTTCGAGGACGGCATCAAGGCCACCATCGACTGGTACCGCGAGAACCGCGCCTGGTGGGAGCCGCTGAAGGCGAAGGCGGCACTGCAGAAGTGAGGACCAACCCGCGAGCCGGGCGCTGGCTCGTCACCGGCGCCGCCGGGATGCTCGGCCAGGACGTCCTGACCGTCCTGAAGGCCTCCGGGATCGAGGCCGTGGGCCTGCGCCGCGCCGACCTCGACATCACCGACCCGGCCGCCGTCCGGGCCGCGGTCGAGGGCGCCACCGTGGTCGTGAACTGCGCCGCCTGGACCGACGTGGACGGCGCCGAGACCGCCGAGGAAGCCGCCACCGCCGTCAACGGCACCGGCGTGCGCGTCCTCGCCGAGGCGTGCGCCGCCGCCCATGTGCGCCTGCTCCACGTCTCCACCGACTACGTGCTGCCCGGCGACGCCTCGGAGCCGTACGGCGAGGACACCGCCACCGGGCCCGTGAACGCGTACGGCCGCTCCAAACTGGTCGGCGAGCAGGCCGTGGCCGAACTGCTGCCGCAGGACGGCTACGTGGTCCGCACCGCCTGGCTGTACGGCGAGCACGGGCCGAACTTCGTCGCCACCATGCTGAAGCTGGCCGCCCAGCGTGACACCCTCGACGTGGTCGACGACCAGCACGGCCAGCCCACCTGGTCCTACGCGCTGGCCCGCCACCTGGTCGAGCTGGGCCTGGCCGCGCTGAAGGGCTGGGCCATGGGCGGGATCTACCACGGCACCGCGAGCGGCCGGACCACCTGGATGGGGCTCGCCCGCGAGACGTACCGGCTGAGCGGGCTCGACCCCGAGCGGATCCGGCCGACGACCTCCGAGGCGTTCGTCCGCCCCGCCGTCCGCCCCGCCTTCAGCGTGCTCGCGCACGACCGCTGGGCCGAGGCGGGAATGGCCCCGCTCGCCGACTGGCGCGAACAGCTGGCCGAGGCGCTCGCCGCCCCGGCCTTCACGGCACTGGCCGAAGCGGCCCGGGACGGCCGTACGGGATGAAAACCCTGCTGAAGAAGCTGACCGCGGCGCTGCCGCCGGGCACCGTCGCGGTGGCCGGCGGCACCGTCGTGCTCGGCGCGGCCTCCTACGTCCACCTGGGCGTGGCCGGTCACAGCCTGGCCGATCGGGGCATGGCCATGGCGAACGTCTCGGTGCTGTGGACGATCGTGATGTCCATCGGCATCGGCGTCTTCTTCCCCATCGAGCAGGAACTCACCCGGATCGTCTCGGCCCGCGTGGTGCTGGGCCAGGGCACCGCCCCGGTGCTCCGCCGGGCCACCGTGCTCACCGCCGGGATCCTCGGCGCGACCCTGCTGGTACTGGGCCTCGGGGCGGGACCGATCGCGGACCTGCTGTTCCAGGGTGACCGGGGTCTCGTGGCCGCGCTCGGCGGCGCCTTCACGGGAATGGCCGTCTGCTACCTCACCCGTGGCGTGCTCGCGGGCCTCGGCCGGTTCGGCGCGTACGGCACCCAGCTCGCCGTCGACGGCGGCCTGCGGATCGTGCTCGCGGCGGGCTGCGCCGTACTGGGGCTGCACTCCGCGCTCGCCTTCAGCCTGGTACTGGCCCTCGCACCGGTCGCGGCGACCCTCGTCACCCTGCCGGCGCTGCTGCGCGCCGTCGGACCCGGCGAACCGATCGCCTGGCGGGACCTGTACAGCGGACTCGGCCTGCTGGTGTGCGCGACCCTGCTGTCCCAGCTGGTCGTCAATGCCGCGGTGATGAGCACCAAGGTGCTGGCCCCCACGGACGGCGCCCTGATCGGGGCCCTGCTCAGCGCGCTGGTCCTGGCCCGGGTGCCGCTCTTCGTCTTCGGCTCGCTGCAGGCCTCGCTGCTGAGCGGCCTCACGGCCGCCTTCACCGCCGGCGACCGGGCGGCTTTCTGGGCGATGCTGCGCCGGATCGGTGTGGTCGTCGGAGTGCTCGGGCTGCTCGGCGGCGTACCCGCCACCGCGCTGGGACCCTGGCTGATCGAGGTGCTGTTCAAGGCCGAACCGGTACTGGGCAGCCTCGACTTCTTCCTGATGTCCGCGGGCACCGTGGCGTACATGTTCGCGATGGTGCTCGGACAGGCGCTCATGGTATTCAAGCGGCACAACCTGCAGCTGCTCTGCTGGGCCGTCGGTACCGCGGTCCTGGTGGGCATCACCTTGATACCGGGCGATGTGGCCCTGCGCGTGATCGTTGCCTACGCGCTGGGTTCTCTCGTCACCGTGCTCGCTATGCTGGCGGCTCTGAGGCTGAGCTTCCCCGGAGCGGCTGCGCCGACCACCGAAGGGTCCGGGCAGATGGCCGACACAAGCAGCCCGGGCGTGGGCGCGGTCGGGAAATGACCATGCAGGCCCACGACGTCACACCGATCACCGAGCACTCGTTTGTGCCCCGTTCCGCTGGAGCTACCGTGTCCCAATACGACGATGTCTGGCTGGTCATACCGGCCTATAACGAGGGCCAGGTGATCGCCGACGTGGTGGAGGGGGCCCGCAAGACGTTCCCCAACATCGTCGTCGTCGACGACGGCAGCACGGACGACTCGGCCAAGCACATCGCGACGACCGGCGCCCACCTGGTGCGCCACCCCGTCAACCTCGGCCAGGGCGCGGCGCTGCAGACCGGTCTCACCTACGCGCTCGCCCAGCCCGGCGCACAGTACTTCGCCACCTTCGACGCCGACGGCCAGCACCAGACCAAGGACGTGGAGACGATGGTCGCGGTGCTGCGCGGCGGCGAGGCCGACGTCGTGCTCGGCTCCCGCTTCATCGAGCAGAACGGCCAGGTGCCGTGGATCAAGCAGGTGGTGCTGCGTACGGCCGCCGCGGTCAGCCCCACCGCCCGCAAGCTCAAGCTCACGGACTCGCACAACGGCCTGCGCGTGCTGAGCCGCAAGGCCGCCGAGCAGCTGAACATCACCATGAACGGCATGGCCCACGCATCCGAGCTCGTCGGTTTCCTGGCCGGCTCCGGACTGCGGGTCACCGAGGTTCCGGTGGACATCCTCTACACCGATTACTCACGCGCCAAGGGTCAGTCCCTGATCAACGGCGTCAACATCCTTTTTGACATTTCGCTGCGGGAGCGTGGGCGTCGATGAAGTACTTCTGGATCCAGCTGCTGCTGATCCTCGGTTCGGTGTCCATGGCACTGATGTTCATCCGGACCTGGAGCCAGGCCAAGAACCGGGCCTGGAAGCGCATAGCCTTCTCGGTGTTCGTCGTCGTCAACGTGTACGCGGTGCTCCGCCCGACGGACGTCACCTGGGTCGCCCAGCAGCTCGGCGTCGGCCGAGGCACCGACCTGGTGCTCTACGTGATGGTGCTCGCGATGGGCTTCCTCACCCTCAACACCTTCCTGCGCTTCCGGTCGCTGGAGAAGAAGATCACCGACCTGGCGCGGACGGTGGCCATCAACGAGGGCCTCCGGCACAACGACGAGCGCCTCGGCCCGGACGCGCCCGCCGCACCGGCGGCCGCCGGCGCCGATGTTGCGGATGCCGATGCCGATGCCGACTCCGATTCCGTGAAGGCCTGACGCTCCATGGCGACGTTCGACTTCATGCTCCCCTACTACGGGGACGTGCAGCTGATGCAGGACGCGGTGCGCAGCGTCCTGGCCCAGACGGACCCGGACTTCCGGCTCGTCGTCATCGATGACGGCAAAGAGCCGGACGTACCCGGCTGGTTCGAGCAGCTCGATGACGAGCGGGTCCACTACACCCGCAACGAGCGGAACCTCGGCATCACCAAGAACTTCCAGAAGTGCGTGGAGCGCTCCGAGGCCGACTACGTGGTCATCATGGGCTGCGACGACCTCCTGCACCCGCACTACCTGGAGACCGTCCGCTCGATCATCGGCGCCCACCCGGGCGTCGGCATGGTCCAGCCCGGCGTCGAGGTCATCGACGGCGAAGGCCGCGTGATGCAGGGCGGCCTCGCGGACAACACCAAGAAGCGGCTGTACGCGCCGCAGGTGAAGGGCCGCCGGCTGATGGCCGGCGAGGAGCTGGCCGCCAGCGTGCTGCGCGGCAACTGGCTGTACTTCCCCTCCATCGCCTGGCGCGGCGAGGCACTGCGCAAGGTGAACTTCCGCGACGACTACTCGGTGATCCAGGACCTGGCCCTGGTGGTCGACCTGCTGGAGGGCGGCGAGGAGATGGTGATCGACAACTCGGCCACGGTCTTCCAGTACCGCCGGCACGCCGTCAGCGAGTCGTCGGTGCAGGCCTTCTCGGGCACCCGCTTCACCGAGGCCGCGCGGTACTTCGCCGCGGTCGCCGCCCGCATGGACGCCCGCGGCTGGCCCAAGGCGGCCCGCGCGGCCCGCTTCCACAGCGCATCCCGCCTGCACGCGCTCACCATGCTCCCCGGCGCCCTGCGCCGCGGGCAGCGGGAGGGCGCCCGCACCCTGGCGAAGCACGCCTTCACCTCCGGCCAGAACTGAGCCGATCCGCACACCACGAAACGGACTGAGATGACACACCTGGCCCCCGAGGCGGTCGGACAGGCCGGCTCGGAGCACCACTCCTCCGGGAAAGCGGAAGGCGAAAGCCTCTCGTCCGTTTCGCGGAACCGTGCGTGGCTGTCCCGGCGCTGGGTGCTCCCGCTGGCCGAGGTCGTGGTCAGTCTCGTGGCGGCCCTCGGCTACACGCTGCTGTGCACGCGCATCGGCGTCAATCCGCTCAACCGCATCGGCCAGGTCAGCGGCCTCGCCAAGATGCAGCAGTACGCGGCCCTGCTCGGGCTGCCGCTGCTCGCTCTCCTCCTCTACACCGCCTACCGCGGCCGGCCGTGGCGCCACCAGCTGGTCAAGCGCCTGGTCTGCGCGGCGCTGGCCGGTCTGGCCACCGGCGTGGTGGCGGGCGGCGTGATCGTCGCGCTGCGCGGGACGCCCCATCCGCTCGGCGGCCAGGAGGGCGACCCGAGCGTCCTGGTGGAGATGGCCAACTCGTTCCTGTCGGGCGAGGGCATGTCGGGCATCTACCCTCCCGCGTTCCCCGCGCTGATGGCCCTCTGGGCGAAGGTCCGTTACGACGGCCTCGGCCAGGCGGGCTTCGCCCTGCACGACATGCAGATCTTCTTCAGCGCCCTGTTCGGCCCGATGGCCTACCTGGCGTGGCGACTGCTGCTCCGCCCGTTCTGGGCCCTGCTGATCGCCGTCCCGGCTGCGGTGCTCTTCCTCGACCCGATCCGCCCGTACAGCCACGTGGTGATGGTCGTGCTGCTGCCGCTCCTCGGCTACTGCCTGCTGCAGCTGCGCAAGGCGGGCAGCAGTTCCCTGAAGTCCCTGGTGCTGCGCGGCACCGCACTCGGCCTGATCTTCGGCGTGCTCTTCCTCTGGTACTCGGGCTGGTACGTCTGGGCCGCTCCCGGTGCGGCTCTGCTCTTCCTCTTCCTCTTCCCGTGGCGGGCCGGCGCCCCCACGGTGAAGCGGGCCGCCGCGTTCGTCGCGGCCGTCCTGGTCACGGCCGGAGTGATCGGCGCCCCGCTGCTGTACCAGATGGTGCGGCTCGGCGCGCAGACCCCGGACCGTTACGCCTACCTCGGCGTGTACGTGGACCCGGGGTACGTCCTGGGCTGGACCTCCGACCGGACGGGAACCCTCACCTACCAGGACTGGCCGGTCTCCGGCGAGATGGCGGGCCAGAGCGGCTTCGCGCTGCTGCTGCTCTTCGGTGTGGGCCTCGGAGTCGGCCTGGGCCTGCGGAACATCATGGTCCGCACCGCGGCGGCGGTCCTGGCGGGTGCCTGGCTGGCCCGCTTCTGGTTCGCGTCGAACATGGCGCACGACAAGGCGGTGCAGCTCTTCCCCCGGACCACGTGGATCATCATGTACTGCCTGATGATCCTGGCCGTGCTGGGAATGATGATGGCCGTTCAGCGGGGTTCCGGCTGGGCCGAGCGCACCCTGCGCCCGGCCGGCGCCGACCCGGCGGCACGGGTCGTCCCGCGCCGGGCGGTGCGCCAGCTCTCGGCCGGCATGGTGTGCGCGGTCGCCCTGTTCGCCACGATGGGGGCGTCCTGGTCGGCCAACCGCTACATGCCGGCGCCCGAGTCGGACAACACCATGGGCCTCGACGCCTGGCGTGCGCACGTGATCAAGAAGCCGAACGGACAGTGCCCGCGCTACTCGCCGGTCAAGAACTGCGACGACCTCGACGTGAAGCTCTGGAAGCAGTTCAAGGACGACGGCGAGATCTGGTGCGCGAACATCGTGGCCAAGGACTGGCCCGCCGTCTGCGGCCGCAAGGCGCCCTTCAAGGACAAGTCGGTGGAATAGCGCACCCGTACGAACGCGGCTGAATCGGATATTGGCGTCCCACCCCGATCGGCTGTCACCGGCAGCCAGTAGTATCCCGGTCAACCAGTGCTGTCACCTGGTGTGTTCGCCAAAGGGGTTGGGGACAACTTGAAGATAGGGCGTGTGCGCGGTACTGCTCTTGCAGCCGCGCTCGGGGTCGTCGCAGTACTCGGATTCCAGGGGGCGGCCAACGGTTTCGGCACGGACTCCCTGGATGACAACGCAGGGGCACGCTACCGCGCTTCGGGCAAGGCGAACGGCCCCGTCGCGGGCAAGGTGCACAAGCTCGCGCTGAAGTCGCAGGGGGCCGGCAAGGCCGTCCTCTCACAGCAGGACACCAAGCCCTTCGGCCTCCTGGGTGTCTCCTGGACGGATCCGGCCGCCGAGGTGAAGGGGACCATCGAGGCCCGTACCCGGGACGCGGAGACCGGTGAGTGGTCCAAGTGGATCACCCTGGAAGCGGTCAAGGCGGGCCTCGACGGCAAGCGCCCGGGGCTCCGTGGCGCGACCGAGCCCGTCTGGGTCGGCCCGTCCGACGGCGCCGAGGTGCGCGTGGGCGGCAACGCCGCCGCGCTCCCCGCCGGCCTGGAGCTCAACCTCGTGGACCCGGGCGCCGCCCCGGCCGGCAAGAAGAAGGACGCCAACCTGGGCGCCGCCCCGGTGGCCTTCGCCCTCCCGACGGCGGACGGCGACCCGCCCACCACGCCGCCGACGACCCCCGGGCCCGCCTCCACGGCGCCGAAGCCCGACGTGGTCTCGCGCGTCGCGTGGGGTGCGGACGAGAGCCTGAACAACGAGGGCCCGATATACCTCCCCGGGGGCAAGGTCAGGGCGGTCTTCGTCCACCACACGGCGGCCACCGCGCCGTACGAGTGCTCCGAGTCCGCGGCCATCGTCCGCAGCCTGCACGTCTACCACGTGCAGTCCAACGGCTGGCGCGACCTCGGCTACAACTTCCTGGTCGACAAGTGCGGCACGGTCTTCGAGGGCCGTCAGGGCGGCGCCGACCAGCCCGTCTACGGCGCGCACACCTACGGCTGGAACGCCGAGTCGGCGGGCATCGCCGTCCTGGGCGACTACACGACCGCCGGGGCCTCGGCCGCCGCCCTCGAATCCATCTCGAAGATCGCCGGGTACAAGCTGGGCCAGTACGACGGCGACATGAACGGCACGACGACGCTGACCGCGGGCGACACGCAGAAGAACTTCTTCGGCACCGAGTTCACCAAGGGCCAGACGTACACGTTCAAGACGCTGTCGGGTCACCGGGACGGCTTCAACACCCAGTGCCCGGGCAACTCGCTCTACCCGCAGCTGGACACCATCCGTAAGTCCGGCCCCGCGGCGAAGCTGAACATCACCTCCGTGAACGGGGTGGCGCCCAAGCCGGGTACCCCGATCGAGACCCCCGGTCCGGTGTCGCTCAGCTGGGAGACCAGCACGGCGAGCGCCCTGGTGACCAAGTTCGAGCTGCTGGTCGACGGCAAGCCGGTCGCGAACACCGCGGGCACCGCCCGTACGGCGTCCACGACGCTGGCCCTCGGCAGCCACCAGCTCCAGATCGAGGCGACCACCACGAACGGCAAGGTGGCCACCAGCCTCCCGGTCACCGTCGTGGCGGAGGTCAAGGACGTCAAGTTCGTCCCGGTCACCCCCACGCGCCTGATGGACACACGGGTGGGCCAGGGCGTCCCGCAGGCGAAGGTGGCCGGCGGCACCTCGGTCACCCTGCCGGTGGCGGGCAACAGCGGGATCCCCGCGAGCGGCGTGACCGCCGTCGTACTGAACGTGACGGCGACGAACCCGACGCAGCCGAGCTTCGTGTCGGTGTACCCGAACGGAACGACCCGCTCCAGCGCGTCGAACCTGAACTTCACCCCGGGCCAGACGATCCCCAACCTGGTGGTCGTCCCGGTCGTGGACGGGAAGGTCAGCTTCTACAACAACCAGGGCACCGTCGACCTGATCGCGGACGTCACCGGCTACTTCACGTCGAGCGGTGCGGGCGCCACCCACACCAACTACGGCCCGACGCGCCTGATGGACACCCGCGAGGGCCTGGGCGTCGCGAAGGCGAAGGTCGCCGGGGGCACCTCGGTCACCCTCCCGGTCGCCGGCGTCGGTGAGATCCCGGCCACCGGGGTCAAGGCGGTCGTGCTGAACGTGACGGCGACGAACCCGACGGAGCCGAGCTTCGTGTCGGTGTACCCGAGCGGTACGACCCGTACGAGCGCGTCGAACCTGAACTTCACCCCGGGCCAGACGATCCCCAACCTGGTGGTCGTCCCGGTGGTGGACGGGAAGGTCAGCTTCTACAACAACCAGGGCACCGTCGACCTGATCGCGGACGTCACCGGCTACTTCTCGGACAGCACCGCGGGCTCGACGCACACCAACATCGGCCCGAAGCGGCTGATGGACACCCGTGAGGGCCTGGGCGTCCCGCAGGCGAAGGTCGCCGGCGGCACCTCGGTCACCCTGCCGGTGGCGGGCATCGAGGGGATCCCGGCCACCGGGGTCAAGGCGGTCGTGCTGAACGTGACGGCGACGAACCCGACGGAGCCGAGCTTCGTCTCGGTCTTCCCGAGCGGTACGACGCGTACGAGCGCGTCGAACCTGAACTTCACCCCCGGTCTCACGATCCCGAACCTGGTGATCGTTCCGGTGGTGGACGGGAAGGTCAGCTTCTACAACAACCAGGGCACCGTGGACCTGATCGCGGACATCACCGGGTATTTCAGCAAGTGATGTAGCACGCATATCCACAGGTGAGAGGCTCCGCGCCGGATGGTGCGGGGCCTCTTTGCCGTTACCAGGGGTGGGCATGAGGAACAACGACAACGACAACGTCAACGACAGACCGGGCGTCTCCGACGAGGAGTGGGCCCGGTTCATGGAGCAAGCCGCCGCGGGGGCCGGGGACGCCCCGAGGGAACCGTCCGCGCGGGCGCGGATGGTCACCGAGCGGCTGCGGAACCAGCCGGAACCGCCGGGTTGGCGCACCGCCCCCGTACGGCGGGAGAGGGTGGTCGGGCGGCGGCTCAAGGCCGCCGCGGCCATCGTCTTCATCGCCGGCATCGCGCTGATCGCCGTACGCCCCGAGCTGCTGATCGACCGGGTCACGGGCAGGGCGGAGGCCCGGCGCGACGCCGCGACCGCGCCGCCCCTGGCCGCGGAATCGGTACGCCCGACCGCCCCGCCGCCGTCGGTGGACCCCGACCGGGCGACCCTGAAGGAACCCTTCCGCGGCTCCCCGGCCGCCCAGTGGGCCGATGGCGCCGCCGGCATCGAGGTCCCGCAGGCCACGGCCGTGGGCGGACTGAGCCAGGCGCAGGTCGCCGAGGGACTGGGCAAGGCGAAGCAGTTCCTGGTGCTGGCCAATCTGGACCCGGCGACGCTGCGCGGGGAGCGGCCCGCGGCCGCGCTGGACATGATCGACCCGGGCCAGAAGCAGGTGGTGGACCTCCTGGAGCAGGCGCTGGCCCGCCCGGCGAAGGACTCGGACCCGCTCCAGTTCTTCACCCGCGCCGATCCCGCGCGGGTCCGGCTCGCCGGTGACGTCGTGAAGGTCCGGGGCCGGATGACGGTCGAGCCGGGGGAGCAGGACGGCCAGGTCAACGTCCTCGTCGACTACACGTTCGTCTACCCGCTGATCCAGGCGAGGGCCGGGGCGGACGAGGTCAGCCGCACCATCGTGCGGCGCCAGATGGAGTTCACCTTCGCCGACCCGCGCAAGTGGCGGATCAAGGCCGGCGCGATGCAGATCGGCCCGTACCGGTACGACATCGTGAACTCGGAATGCTTCGTGTACGACGGCTACCTGCACCCGATCTTCAGCGACAGCCCGACCGGTGTGACGCCGTCGGGGACGCCGCAGGACCCGTACGACCGGAGCAAGGACATCGAGCAGGGCGGTCAGGAGGGCTGCGGGGTCGCGTCCCGCGTCTGACCGGGGGAGACGCCCCGCCGGGCGATACGGGTGCGGCAGTTTGACCACTCAGCGTGGCGGGGTATTCTCTTCGGCCCGATTAGCCAGGTACGTGCCTCGTATGGCAGACTACTCAAGTTGCTCGGTTGAGTGCCGATGTTGCACGCCTCCCGCCGGGAGGACCGGAAGCGAGTCCCACAGTACTCGTCGTCCTTAATCTGCCTTTCGGGGCAGCAATGGGGACGGACGTACGGGAATCTTCTGGGAAGTGTCAGCACGGTGCCCACCAGGCGCTCGGTGGGTGTTTCTCCCCCGAAACGCGGTCTCAGGGACCGCACCCCCTTGGACGAGGGAATTTCCGTATGGGAATTTTCTGTAGAGGGAGTGCGACACGCCCGACCGCGTGGGTCGGAGGAGAGGCCGCGGGATCCGTTCCGCAGCCGATCGAGGGCCAGAGCGTTCCACATACAGACAGGACTACGGAGTAGCCATGGCGGGACAGAAGATCCGCATCCGGCTCAAGGCCTACGACCACGAGGTCATCGACTCCTCGGCGAAGAAGATCGTCGAGACGGTGACCCGCACTGGTGCGTCGGTCGCGGGCCCGGTGCCGCTGCCCACTGAGAAGAACGTGTACTGCGTCATCAAGTCGCCGCACAAGTACAAGGACTCGCGCGAGCACTTCGAGATGCGCACGCACAAGCGCCTGATCGACATCCTCGACCCGACCCCCAAGACCGTTGACTCGCTGATGCGCCTGGACCTTCCGGCCGGCGTTGACATCGAGATCAAGCTCTGAGAGGCGTCGAGAAGATGGCAAAGCAGATCAAGGGCGTCCTGGGCGAGAAGCTCGGCATGACCCAGGTCTGGGACGAGAACAACCGTGTCGTCCCGGTGACCGTGGTCAAGGCCGGACCCTGCGTCGTTACCCAGGTCCGTACGAACGACATCGACGGCTACGAGTCGGTCCAGATCGCCTTCGGCGAGATCGACCCGCGCAAGGTGAACAAGCCCCTCAAGGGCCACTTCGCCAAGGCCGACGTGACCCCCCGCCGCCACCTGGTGGAGCTCCGCACCTCCGACGCCAGCGAGTACACGCTCGGCCAGGAGATCACTGCTGAGGTGTTCGAGTCCGGCGTCAAGGTTGACGTCACGGGCAACAGCAAGGGCAAGGGCTTCGCCGGTGTCATGAAGCGGCACAACTTCCGGGGCCTCGGCGCCGGTCACGGTGTGCAGCGCAAGCACCGCTCCCCCGGTTCGATCGGTGGCTGCGCCACCCCTGGGCGTGTCTTCAAGGGCATGCGCATGGCCGGTCGCATGGGTAACGAGCGTGTCACCACCCAGAACCTGACCATCCACGCGGTTGACGCGGAGAAGGGTCTGCTCCTTATCAAGGGTGCGGTCCCCGGTCCGAACGGCGGCCTCGTCCTGGTCCGTACCGCGGCCAAGGGGGCTTGAGGTAATGAGCACCATTGACATCCTTTCGCCGGCAGGCGACAAGGCCGGTACCGTCGAGCTCCCCGCGGAGATCTTCGACGCGAAGACCAGCGTTCCGCTGATCCACCAGGTCGTTGTCGCTCAGCTGGCTGCTGCCCGTCAGGGCACGCACAAGACCAAGCGTCGTGGCGAAGTCCGTGGTGGTGGCCGCAAGCCGTACCGCCAGAAGGGCACCGGCCGCGCTCGCCAGGGTTCGACCCGCGCTCCGCAGTTCGTCGGCGGTGGCGTCGTCCACGGCCCGCAGCCGCGTGACTACTCCCAGCGGACCCCGAAGAAGATGAAGGCCGCCGCGCTCCGCGGTGCCCTCTCGGACCGTGCGCGTCACTCCCGCATCCACGTCGTCACCGGCGTGGTCGAGGGTGCCGCCTCCACGAAGGCCGCCAAGACGCTGTTCGGCAAGATCTCGGAGCGCAAGAACGTGCTCCTGGTCGTCGAGCGCGCCGACGAGGCCGCGTGGCTGTCCGCCCGCAACCTGCCCCAGGTTCACATCCTGGAGCCGGGCCAGCTGAACACGTACGACGTGATCGTCTCTGACGACGTGGTCTTCACCCAGGCCGCTTTCGAGTCCTTCGTGTCTGGCCCCAAGGCCGATGAGACCGAAGGGAGCGACGCCTGATGTCTGAGGCGACCGTTACCAGCAAGACCTTCACTGACCCGCGCGACCTGCTGATCAAGCCGGTTGTCTCGGAGAAGAGCTACGCGCTGCTGGACGAGAACAAGTACACGTTCATCGTCGCGCCCGGCGCCAACAAGACCCAGATCAAGCAGGCCGTGGAAGCGGTCTTCTCGGTCAAGGTCACCGGGGTCAACACGATCAACCGTCAGGGTAAGCGCAAGCGCACCAAGACCGGTTTCGGCAAGCGTGCGAACACCAAGCGCGCCATCGTGACCCTTGCCGAGGGCAACCGTATCGACATCTTCGGCGGCCAGGCCTCCTAACGGAGGTCTAGTCGTCCGGAATCGGACGAGGACTGAGAAATGGGTATCCGCAAGTACAAGCCGACGACCCCGGGCCGTCGTGGCTCCAGCGTCGCCGACTTTGTCGAGATCACGCGGTCCACGCCGGAGAAGTCGCTGGTTCGCCCCCTGCACAGCAAGGGCGGCCGTAACAACACCGGTCGGATCACCGTTCGCCACCAGGGTGGTGGACACAAGCGCGCCTACCGCGTGATCGACTTCCGTCGTCACGACAAGGACGGCGTGCCGGCCAAGGTCGCGCACATCGAGTACGACCCCAACCGCACCGCGCGCATCGCGCTCCTGCACTACGCGGACGGCGAGAAGCGCTACATCATCGCGCCGAAGGCTCTGAAGCAGGGCGACCGGATTGAGAACGGCCCCACGGCCGACATCAAGCCCGGCAACAACCTGGCCCTCCGTAACATCCCGGTCGGTACCACGATCCACGCGATCGAGCTCCGTCCCGGTGGTGGCGCCAAGTTCGCCCGTTCCGCGGGTGCCTCCGTGCAGCTGCTGGCGAAGGAGGGCACGATGGCCCACCTTCGTATGCCTTCCGGTGAGATCCGCCTGGTCGACGCGCGCTGCCGCGCCACCGTCGGCGAGGTCGGCAACGCCGAGCAGTCGAACATCAACTGGGGCAAGGCCGGCCGCATGCGCTGGAAGGGCGTTCGCCCGTCCGTCCGCGGTGTCGCGATGAACCCGGTTGACCACCCGCACGGTGGTGGTGAGGGCAAGACCAGTGGTGGTCGCCACCCGGTCTCCCCGTGGGGTCAGAAGGAGGGTCGTACTCGCTCGCCGAAGAAGGCTTCGAGCAAGTACATCGTCCGCCGCCGCAAGACGAACAAGAAGCGCTAGGAGCGGGTTTAGATGCCGCGCAGTCTCAAGAAGGGGCCCTTCGTCGACGACCACCTCGTAAAGAAGGTGGACGTCCAGAACGAAGCCGGCACCAAGAACGTCATCAAGACCTGGTCCCGTCGCTCGATGATCATCCCCAGCATGCTGGGTCACACCATCGCGGTGCACAACGGCAAGACCCACGTCCCGGTGTTCGTCACCGAGTCGATGGTCGGCCACAAGCTCGGCGAGTTCTCGCCGACTCGCACCTTCCGCGGCCACGTCAAGGACGACCGGAAGTCGAAGCGCCGCTAAAGGCGGGGTGGTTACGACTATGACTTACACCGAAGGGACAACCATGGAAGCCAGGGCCCAGGCGCGGTACATCCGCGTCACGCCCATGAAGGCCCGCCGAGTGGTGGACCTTATCCGTGGCATGGATGCCACGGAGGCTCAGGCGGTCCTGCGTTTCGCCCCGCAGGCCGCGAGCGTGCCGGTTGGCAAGGTGCTGGACAGCGCCATTGCCAATGCCGCACACAACTACAACCACCCGGACGCCTCCACGCTGGTCATCAGCGAGGCGTTCGTGGACGAGGGCCCGACCCTGAAGCGGTTCCGTCCGCGTGCGCAGGGCCGTGCCTACCGGATCCGCAAGCGGACCAGCCACATCACCGTGGTCGTCAGCAGCAAGGAAGGTTCCCGGTAATGGGCCAGAAGGTAAACCCGCACGGGTTCCGGCTCGGCATCACCACCGACTTCAAGTCGCGTTGGTACGCCGACAAGCTGTACAAGGACTACGTCAAGGAAGACGTCGCCATCCGTCGGATGATGACGTCCGGCATGGAGCGCGCCGGCATCTCGAAGGTTGAGATCGAGCGCACCCGTGACCGCGTGCGTGTGGACATCCACACCGCTCGTCCGGGCATCGTCATCGGCCGCCGTGGCGCCGAGGCCGACCGCATCCGCGGTGACCTCGAGAAGCTCACGGGCAAGCAGGTCCAGCTGAACATCCTCGAGGTCAAGAACCCCGAGGTCGACGCTCAGCTGGTTGCCCAGGCCGTTGCCGAGCAGCTCTCCTCCCGCGTCTCCTTCCGTCGTGCCATGCGTAAGAGCATGCAGGGCACGATGAAGGCCGGCGCCAAGGGCATCAAGATCCAGTGTGGCGGCCGTCTCGGCGGCGCCGAGATGTCCCGCTCCGAGTTCTACCGCGAGGGTCGTGTGCCGCTGCACACGCTGCGCGCGAACGTGGACTACGGCTTCTTCGAGGCCAAGACCACCTTCGGCCGTATCGGTGTGAAGGTCTGGATCTACAAGGGCGACGTCAAGAACATCGCCGAGGTTCGCGCCGAGAACGCTGCGGCCCGTGCGGGTAACCGCCCGGCCCGTGGCGCGCAGGGCGCAGGCGACCGTCCCGCCGGCCGTGGTGGCCGTGGTGGCGAGCGCGGCGGCCGTGGTGGCCGCAAGCCGCAGCAGGCTGCTGGTGCCGAGGCCCCCAAGGCCGACGCTCCCGCCGCCGCTCCGGCCGAGAGCACCGGAACGGAGGCCTGACCGACATGCTGATCCCTCGTAGGGTCAAGCACCGCAAGCAGCACCACCCCAAGCGCAGCGGTATGGCGAAGGGTGGCACTGAGGTCACGTTCGGTGAGTACGGCATCCAGGCGCTGACCCCGGCGTACGTGACGAACCGCCAGATCGAGGCGGCTCGTATCGCGATGACCCGCCACATCAAGCGTGGCGGCAAGGTCTGGATCAACATCTACCCGGACCGCCCGCTGACGAAGAAGCCGGCCGAGACCCGCATGGGTTCCGGTAAGGGTTCTCCCGAGTGGTGGATCGCCAACGTGCACCCGGGTCGGGTCATGTTCGAGCTGTCCTACCCGAACGAGAAGATTGCTCGTGAGGCGCTCACCCGCGCTGCTCACAAGCTTCCGATGAAGTGCCGGATTGTTCGGCGCGAGGCAGGTGAGTCGTGATGGCGACGGGAACCAAGGCGTCCGAGCTGCGTGAGCTCGGCAACGAGGAGCTCGTTGGCAAGCTGCGCGAGGCCAAGGAGGAGCTGTTCAAGCTCCGCTTCCAGGCGGCCACGGGTCAGCTGGAGAACAACGGCCGGCTCAAGTCCGTCCGTAAGGACATCGCTCGCATCTACACCCTGATGCACGAGCGTGAGCTCGGTATCGAGACGGTGGAGAGCGCCTGATGAGCGAGAACAACGTGACTGAGAAGACCGAGCGCGGTTTCCGCAAGACCCGTGAGGGTCTGGTCGTCAGCGACAAGATGGACAAGACCGTCGTCGTCGCCGTCGAGGACCGCGTCAAGCACGCCCTGTACGGCAAGGTCATCCGCCGTACGAACAAGCTCAAGGCTCACGACGAGCAGAACGCTGCCGGTGTCGGCGACCGCGTCCTCATCATGGAGACGCGTCCGCTGTCGGCGAGCAAGCGCTGGCGCATCGTCGAGATCCTCGAGAAGGCCAAGTAATTCGTCCGGGGGGTTTCCCCCGGATTCGTTCCGCCAGGCTCGGTGGGGGCCTCGCTCCTCGGAGTGAAGCCCCCGCCGGGAACCGGCAGACAAACAGGAGATACACGTGATCCAGCAGGAGTCGCGACTGCGTATCGCCGACAACACTGGTGCAAAGGAGATCCTTTGCATCCGTGTTCTCGGTGGTTCCGGTCGCCGCTACGCGGGCATCGGTGACGTCATCGTCGCCACCGTCAAGGACGCGATCCCCGGTGGCAACGTGAAGAAGGGTGACGTCGTCAAGGCGGTCATCGTTCGCACCGTCAAGGAGCGTCGCCGCCAGGACGGCTCGTACATCCGCTTCGACGAGAACGCCGCCGTCATTCTGAAGAACGACGGCGACCCTCGCGGCACCCGTATCTTCGGCCCGGTGGGCCGTGAGCTGCGCGAGAAGAAGTTCATGAAGATCATCTCGCTCGCGCCGGAGGTGCTGTAAGCATGAAGATCAAGAAGGGCGACCTGGTTCAGGTCATCACCGGTAAGGACAAGGGCAAGCAGGGCAAGGTCATCGTCGCCTTCCCCGCTGAGAACCGCGTCCTCGTCGAGGGTGTCAACCGGGTCAAGAAGCACACCAAGGCCGGCCAGACCGCTGGTGGCTCGCAGACCGGTGGCATCGTGATCACCGAGGCGCCGATCCACGTCAGCAACGTTCAGCTGGTTGTGGAGAAGGACGGCCAGAAGGTCGTTACCCGCGTCGGTTTCCGCTTCGACGACGAGGGCAACAAGATCCGCGTTGCCAAGCGGACGGGTGAGGACATCTGATGGCTACCACTCCGCGTCTCAAGACGAAGTACCGCGAGGACATCGCGGGCAAGCTGCGTGAGGAGTTCTCCTACGAGAACGTCATGCAGATCCCCGGCCTCGTGAAGATCGTGGTCAACATGGGTGTGGGCGACGCCGCCCGCGACTCCAAGCTGATCGACGGCGCCATCAAGGACCTGACGACGATCACCGGTCAGAAGCCGGCCGTCACGAAGGCCCGCAAGTCCATCGCGCAGTTCAAGCTGCGTGAGGGTCAGCCGATCGGCTGCCACGTCACCCTCCGCGGTGACCGCATGTGGGAGTTCCTGGACCGTACGCTGTCGCTCGCGCTGCCGCGTATCCGTGACTTCCGTGGTCTGTCGCCGAAGCAGTTCGACGGCCGTGGCAACTACACCTTCGGTCTCACGGAGCAGGTCATGTTCCACGAGATCGACCAGGACAAGATCGACCGTACCCGGGGTATGGACATCACCGTGGTCACCACGGCGACCAACGACGACGAGGGCCGCGCCCTCCTTCGTCACCTCGGCTTCCCCTTCAAGGAGGCGTAAGCGAGATGGCGAAGAAGGCTCTCATCGCGAAGGCTGCCCGCAAGCCCAAGTTCGGTGTGCGTGCGTACACCCGCTGCCAGCGCTGCGGTCGCCCCCACTCCGTGTACCGCAAGTTCGGCCTGTGCCGCGTCTGCCTTCGTGAGATGGCTCACCGTGGCGAGCTGCCGGGCGTGACCAAGAGCTCCTGGTAATTCCCTCTCGTCCGTAAGGACTTGGGAACTTCCAGGCACTCTCGGTAAGCATCTGGACGGCGGCCGTCCGGCCCCGCATGCCTTAGGCTTGTGTGGTTGGGCGTCCGCCGCCCATAACGACTTACTACGCCGTAGGTCCCCGCACCGCACCCGTCCCGCCACTGAGTGGGGAGAGGGATGGCGCATACAGGAAACCCCGGCGAGAGAGGCCGAAGGCCACTTCATGACCATGACTGACCCGATCGCAGACATGCTCACGCGTCTGCGTAACGCTAACTCGGCGTACCACGACACCGTCGTGATGCCGCACAGCAAGATCAAGTCGCACATCGCGGAGATCCTCAAGCAGGAGGGTTTCATCACCGGCTGGAAGGTCGAGGACGCCGAGGTCGGCAAGAACCTCGTCCTCGAGCTGAAGTTCGGGCCGAACCGTGAGCGCTCCATCGCGGGCATCAAGCGGATCTCGAAGCCCGGTCTGCGCGTGTACGCGAAGTCCACCAACCTGCCGAAGGTCCTCGGCGGCCTGGGCGTGGCGATCATCTCCACGTCCCACGGTCTCCTGACCGGTCAGCAGGCAGGCAAGAAGGGCGTAGGTGGGGAAGTCCTCGCCTACGTCTGGTAGTCGGGAACGGAGGAAAAGCAATGTCGCGAATCGGCAAGCTCCCCATCCAGGTTCCCGCCGGTGTGGACGTCACCATCGATGGCCAGACGGTCGCGGTGAAGGGCCCCAAGGGTTCCCTCGCGCACACCGTTAAGGCGCCCATCGCAGTCGTCAAGGACGAGGACGGCGTTCTGAACGTCACCCGCCCGAACGACGAGCGTCAGAACAAGGCCCTGCACGGCCTGTCCCGCACGCTGGTGGCGAACATGATCACCGGTGTGACCACGGGATACGTCAAGGCTCTCGAGATCAGCGGTGTCGGTTACCGCGTGGCCGCGAAGGGCTCCAACCTGGAGTTCCAGCTCGGCTACAGCCACCCGATCCTGGTGGAGGCGCCCGAGGGCATCTCCTTCAAGGTCGAGTCGCCGACCAAGTTCTCGGTCGAGGGCATCGACAAGCAGAAGGTCGGCGAGGTCGCCGCCAACATCCGCAAGCTGCGGAAGCCCGACCCGTACAAGGCCAAGGGTGTCAAGTACGCCGGCGAAGTCATCCGCCGCAAGGTCGGAAAGGCTGGTAAGTAGCCATGGCATACGGTGTGAAGATCGCCAAGGGCGACGCGTACAAGCGCGCTGCCAAGGCTCGCCGCCACATCCGCATCCGCAAGAACGTCTCGGGTACGGCGGAGCGTCCGCGCCTCGTCGTGACGCGTTCCAACCGCAACATCGTTGCTCAGGTCATCGACGACCTCCAGGGTCACACCCTGGCGTCCGCGTCGACCCTGGACGTTTCGATCCGCGGTGGCGAAGGCGACAAGAGCGCCCAGGCCCAGGCTGTCGGCGCGCTCGTCGCCGAGCGTGCCAAGGCTGCGGGTGTCGAGACCGTCGTGTTCGACCGCGGTGGCAACCGATACGCCGGGCGCATTGCCGCTCTGGCTGACGCCGCCCGCGAAGCCGGGCTGAAGTTCTAAGCCCCGGTTCCGGGACTCACGGACGTAACAGAGAGAGGTAATCCAATGGCTGGACCCCAGCGCCGCGGAAGCGGTGCCGGTGGCGGCGAGCGGCGGGACCGGAAGGGTCGCGACGGTGGCCCTGCCGCCGAGAAGACCGCTTACGTTGAGCGCGTTGTCGCGATCAACCGCGTCGCCAAGGTTGTCAAGGGTGGTCGCCGCTTCAGCTTCACCGCGCTGGTCGTGGTGGGCGACGGTGACGGCACTGTAGGTGTCGGTTACGGCAAGGCCAAGGAAGTTCCCGCGGCCATCGCCAAGGGTGTCGAGGAAGCCAAGAAGAACTTCTTCAAGGTTCCGCGCATCCAGGGCACCATCCCTCACCCGATCACGGGCGAGCGTGCTGCGGGCGTCGTGCTGCTGAAGCCGGCTTCCCCCGGTACCGGTGTTATCGCCGGTGGCCCGGTGCGCGCCGTTCTGGAGTGCGCCGGCGTTCACGACATCCTGTCGAAGTCGCTCGGCTCGTCCAACGCGATCAACATCGTGCACGCGACCGTGGCGGCCCTCAAGGGCCTGCAGCGTCCCGAGGAGATCGCGGCTCGCCGTGGTCTGCCCCTCGAGGACGTCGCTCCCGCGGCCCTGCTTCGTGCACGTGCCGGGGCGGGTGCTGCGTAATGGCTCGCCTCAAGATCACGCAGACGAAGTCGTACATCGGCAGCAAGCAGAACCACCGCGACACTCTGCGTTCGCTCGGGCTCAAGCGCCTGAACGACGTGGTCGTCAAGGAGGACCGCCCCGAGTTCCGCGGAATGGTTCACACCGTCCGCCACCTCGTGACGGTTGAGGAGGTTGACTAACATGGCTGAGAACAGCCCGCTGAAGGCCCACAACCTCCGTCCCGCCCCCGGCGCCAAGACCGCGAAGACCCGTGTCGGTCGTGGTGAGGCGTCGAAGGGTAAGACGGCCGGTCGTGGTACGAAGGGCCAGAAGGCCCGCTACCAGATCCCGCAGCGCTTCGAGGGTGGGCAGATGCCCCTCCACATGCGCCTGCCGAAGCTCAAGGGCTTCAAGAACCCGTTCCGCACCGAGTTCCAGGTCGTCAACCTGGACAAGCTCGGCGCTCTCTACCCCGAGGGTGGAGAGGTCACGGTGGCCGACCTGGTCGCCAAGGGCGCGGTGCGCAAGAACAGCCTCGTCAAGGTCCTGGGCCAGGGCGAGCTCTCCGTGGCGCTGCAGGTTTCGGTTGACGCCGTCTCCGCCTCCGCCAAGGAGAAGATTGCCGCTGCCGGCGGCACGGTCACCGAGCTCGTCTAAGACGAATCAAGTGACTAAATAGCTCGAAACCCGACCGGGGATGCCTCACATATGGGGCATCCCCGGTCGGTCGTTCCACGGGAGGCACACTCGCCGGTAAGGTGGCGTGCACCTTTGCTTTGTCGTATTCGTCGATCCCTCAGACCGTCACCTCTGACGCAGTAGCGCGGGGGTCGCAGGAGGCACCGTGCTCACCGCGTTCGCCCGGGCGTTCAAGACGCCCGACCTGCGCAAGAAGCTGCTCTTCACGCTCGGCATCATCGTGCTGTACCGGCTCGGGTCCCACATCCCGGTACCCGGCGTGAGCTACAAGAACGTTCAGATCTGTGTCGACCAGGCAGGCAGCAGCAACGGGCTGTTCGGCCTCGTCAACATGTTCAGCGGCGGCGCGCTGCTGCAGATCACGATCTTTGCGCTCGGCATCATGCCGTACATCACGGCGAGCATCATTCTGCAGCTGCTGACCGTGGTCATCCCGAAGCTGGAGAACCTCAAAAAAGAGGGACAGTCCGGCACGGCGAAGATCACTCAGTACACGCGCTATCTGACGGTCGCACTCGCGATCCTGCAGGGCACCGGCCTCGTCGCCACCGCCCGCACTGGTGCCCTGTTCCAGGGCTGCCAGGTCGCCAGCCAGATCGTTCCGGACCGGTCGATCTTCACCACGATCGTCATGGTGGTCACCATGACCGCCGGTACCTGCGTCGTCATGTGGCTCGGTGAGCTCGTGACCGACCGCGGCATCGGCAACGGCATGTCGATCCTCATGTTCATCTCGATCGCCGCCGGCTTCATCGGCGCCCTCTGGCAGATCAAGCTCCAGGGCAAGATCGCCGACGGCTGGGTCGAGTTCGGTGTCGTCATCCTCGTCGGCCTCGCGATGGTCGCCCTGGTGGTCTTCGTCGAGCAGGCTCAGCGCCGGATCCCGGTCCAGTACGCGAAGCGCATGATCGGCCGCCGTGCTTACGGCGGTACCTCGACGTACATCCCGCTCAAGGTGAACCAGGCGGGTGTCATCCCCGTCATCTTCGCCTCGTCGCTGCTGTACATCCCGGCGCTGATCGTCCAGTTCAGCGGCTCCACCGCCGGCTGGGCCACCTGGATCCAGAAGCACTTCGTCAAGGGCGACCACCCGTACTACATCGCGACCTACTTCCTCTTGATCGTCTTCTTCGCGTTCTTCTACGTGGCGATTTCGTTCAACCCCGAGGAAGTTGCAGACAACATGAAGAAGTATGGTGGGTTCATCCCGGGTATTCGTGCCGGTCGACCTACCGCCGAGTACTTGAGCTACGTGCTCAACCGGATCACTTGGCCGGGGTCGCTGTACCTGGGTCTCATCGCTCTTGTGCCGACGATGGCGTTGGCGGGCTTCGGAGCGAACCAGAACTTCCCGTTCGGCGGGACGAGCATCCTGATCATCGTGGGTGTGGGTCTGGAAACCGTGAAGCAGATCGAGAGCCAGCTCCAGCAGCGTAATTACGAAGGGTTCCTCCGCTGATGCGAATCGTCCTCGTTGGACCGCCCGGTGCGGGCAAGGGAACGCAGGCCGCGTTCCTTGCCAAGAACCTGTCGATCCCGCACATCTCCACGGGCGACCTGTTCCGGGCCAACATCAGCCAGAACACCGAGCTCGGCTTGCGCGCCAAGGCGTTCATGGATGCCGGTGACCTCGTCCCCGACGAGATCACCATCGGCATGGCCAAGGACCGCATGGAGCAGCCCGACGCGGTGAACGGCTTCCTGCTCGACGGCTTCCCGCGCAACGTCTCCCAGGCCGAGGCGCTCGACGAGATGCTCCAGGCCGCGGGCATGAAGCTCGACGCCGTCCTCGACCTGGAGGTCGAGGAGGACGAGGTCGTCAAGCGGATCGCCGGGCGCCGTATCTGCCGGAACGACTCCGCGCACGTCTTCCACGTCACGTACGCCCCGCCGAAGACCGCAGGTGTCTGCGACACCTGCGGCGGCGAGCTGTACCAGCGCGGTGACGACTCGGAGGACACGGTCCGCAACCGGCTGGAGGTCTACCACACGCAGACCGAGCCGATCATCGACTACTACAAGGCCCAGGGCCTGCTCGTGACCATCCCCGCCCTCGGTGAGGTCGCGGACGTCACGAAGCGCGCGATGGAAGCGCTGCAGAAGTAGTCACCCCTTGTTGTGCAGGTACGGCCGCGGTGTCCCCAGGGCATCGCGGCCGTCTGCGTGACGCGGGTTCGTGGTACTTCAGCCAATAATTGAGCAATCACAGCGGAGAGTAACCACCTCCGCGAGAGCGGCGGCGGTTCAGCCGCAAAAGAGGGAAGGCACGTCATGGTGCAGATCAAGACCCCCGAGCAGATCGCGAAGATGCGTGAGGCAGGGCTGGTCGTCGCCGCGATCCACGCGGCGACCCGTGAGGCGGCCGTACCCGGCGCCACGACACGGGATCTGGACATGGTGGCCCGCAAGGTCATCGCGGACGCCGGGGCCAAGTCGAACTTCCTCGGCTACGGCGGTTTCCCCGCGACCATCTGCACCTCGGTGAACGAGGTCGTCGTCCACGGCATCCCGGACGACAAGACGGTCCTCAAGGACGGCGACATCATCTCGATCGACGCCGGCGCCATCGTCGACGGCTGGCACGGGGACGCGGCCTATACGGCCTTCGTGGGCACCGGGCACGCCCCTGAGCTCCTGGAGCTCTCCCGGGTGACCGAGGAGTCCATGTGGGCCGGAATCGCCGCCATGAAGCTCGGCAACCGCCTCGTGGACATCTCGAAGGCGATCGAGACGTACATCAAGCGTCAGCCGCGCCCGTCCACCGGTGAGCACAGCCTCGGCAAGTTCGGGATCATCGAGGACTACGGCGGCCACGGCATCGGGTCCGAGATGCACATGGACCCCCATTTGCTGAACTACGTCTCGCGCAAGCGGGGCAAGGGGATCAAGCTTGTCCCGGGCGTGTGCCTGGCGATCGAGCCGATGGTCTCCCTGGGCACGGCCCAGACCGAGGTCCTGGCGGACGACTGGACGGTCATCACGACGGACGGCACCTGGTCCTCGCACTGGGAGCACTCCATCGCGCTGACCGAGGACGGGCCGATCGTTCTCACCAGCCCGGACTGCGGCAAGGCCAAGCTGGCGGAGTACGGGGTCACCACGGCGCCGGACCCCCTGGCGTAATGATCTACAATCTGGGGCAAACTTTCCGGATTCGTCTTTCTGGGTGCCCTGACGTAGACTGACTCGTCGGCTCTCGTGCACTTCCATGCCCTGCATGGCGCGCGAGGCCGATCAAGGTAGCCGATTCGAAAGGCGAAGCGTGGCCAAGAAGCAAGGTGCCATCGAAATCGAGGGCACCGTGATCGAGTCCCTCCCGAACGCGATGTTCAAGGTGGAACTGCAGAACGGTCACAAGGTCCTCGCGCACATCAGCGGCAAGATGCGCATGCACTACATCCGCATCCTCCCTGATGACCGGGTTGTCGTGGAGCTGTCTCCGTACGACCTGACGCGTGGCCGGATCGTCTACCGATACAAGTAGATCTTGTCTTCACTCCCGTCTGGGCGTCTTGTCCCGGCGCGGGTGGTGGCACTGACCCGGAGAACCTCACCCACATGAAGGTCAAGCCGAGCGTCAAGAAGATCTGCGACAAGTGCAAGGTGATCCGCCGTCACGGCCGGGTCATGGTCATCTGCGACAACCTGCGCCACAAGCAGCGCCAGGGCTGACGCACGCCGACCGACCTGCCTTCCGCAGTTCTTCGCGCGACGTAAGAAAACGTACATACGCAGAATCCGCCCAGCCCTGTACGGGGCCGGCGGTACCTCCGGCGGGGGCCGGGGACCCGGACGTACCACCACCCACCAAGGGTGGTCGGCGGTCGGGAGTGGTTCTGCGGAAGACCCCCGAACACACAGGAGCCATTTGTGGCACGCGTTTCCGGTGTTGACATCCCGCGCGAAAAGCGTGTGGAGATCGCACTCACCTACGTCTTCGGTATCGGGCGCACCCGGTCCAAGGAGATCCTCGCCTCCACCGGCGTGAACCCGAACACCCGCGTTCGTGACCTGGCCGAAGAGGACCTCGTCAAGATCCGCGAGTACGTGGACGCCAACCTCCGTACCGAGGGTGACCTCCGCCGCGAGATCCAGGGCGACATTCGCCGCAAGATCGAGATCCAGTGCTACCAGGGCATCCGCCACCGTCGTGGCCTGCCGGTGCACGGTCAGCGCACCAGCACGAACGCGCGTACCCGCAAGGGCCCGCGTCGCGCGATCGCCGGTAAGAAGAAGCCGGGCAAGAAGTAGTCCTGTTCAGCGGTCTTGCGCTGTAGGACCGACCACCTCCCGTAGGAGATTTAGATGCCCCCCAAGGGTCGTCAGGGCGCTGCCAAGAAGGTGCGCCGCAAGGAAAAGAAGAACGTCGCTCACGGGCACGCCCACATCAAGAGCACGTTCAACAACACCATCGTTTCGATCACCGACCCCTCGGGCAACGTGATCTCCTGGGCCTCCGCCGGCCACGTCGGCTTCAAGGGCTCGCGCAAGTCCACCCCCTTCGCCGCGCAGATGGCCGCCGAGTCGGCCGCCCGCCGCGCGCAGGAGCACGGCATGCGCAAGGTTGACGTCTTCGTCAAGGGTCCGGGCTCCGGCCGCGAGACCGCGATCCGCTCCCTCCAGGCCACCGGTCTCGAGGTCGGCTCGATCCAGGACGTCACCCCCACCCCGCACAACGGCTGCCGCCCGCCGAAGCGCCGCCGCGTCTGACGCAGCGGACGCACTTGTGCGTTCTTGAGTGTCCGGGCGGTACGAACCCTTCGGGGGACGTACCGCCCGTACCCTTGTAGTAGCCGTACCCCGGTACGGCATCCCGTCGGGCGTCAAATAGTGGGCGTCCACGACTGAAGGAACACAGACATGCTTATCGCTCAGCGTCCTTCGCTGACCGAAGAGGTCGTCGACGAGTACCGCTCGCGGTTCGTGATCGAGCCGCTGGAGCCGGGCTTCGGCTACACCCTCGGCAACTCCCTGCGCCGTACGCTCCTGTCCTCGATCCCGGGTGCCGCTGTCACCAGCATCCGCGTGGACGGCGTCCTGCACGAGTTCACCACCGTGCCGGGTGTCAAGGAAGACGTCACCGACATCATCCTCAACATCAAGCAGCTGGTCGTCTCCTCGGAGCACGACGAGCCGGTCGTGATGTACCTGCGCAAGCAGGGTCCCGGCCTGGTCACCGCTGCCGACATCGCGCCCCCGGCCGGTGTCGAGGTGCACAACCCGGACCTGGTCCTCGCCACGCTCAACGGCAAGGGCAAGCTGGAGATGGAGCTGACCGTCGAGCGCGGTCGCGGCTACGTCTCCGCCGTCCAGAACAAGCAGCTGGGCCAGGAGATCGGCCGTATCCCGGTCGACTCCATCTACAGCCCGGTCCTCAAGGTCACCTACAAGGTCGAGGCGACCCGAGTCGAGCAGCGCACCGACTTCGACAAGCTGATCGTCGACGTCGAGACCAAGCAGGCCATGCGCCCGCGTGACGCCATGGCGTCCGCCGGTAAGACCCTGGTCGAGCTGTTCGGTCTGGCGCGCGAGCTCAACATCGACGCCGAGGGCATCGACATGGGCCCGTCCCCGACGGACGCCGCCCTGGCCGCCGACCTGGCGCTGCCGATCGAGGAGCTCGAGCTCACGGTCCGCTCGTACAACTGCCTCAAGCGCGAGGGCATCCACTCCGTGGGTGAGCTCGTGGCGCGTTCCGAGGCCGACCTGCTCGACATCCGCAACTTCGGTGCGAAGTCGATCGACGAGGTCAAGGCGAAGCTGGCCGGCATGGGCCTGGCCCTCAAGGACAGCCCGCCCGGATTCGACCCGACCGCCGCCGCCGACGCCTTCGGCGCCGACGACGACGCGGACGCCGGTTTCGTCGAGACCGAGCAGTACTGATTTTCCCCGCAGCCGGCGGCTGAGGTCCTTGCCAGGGCCGCCGGCGGGGGTTGATCGACCCGGGCCCGGAGGGCCCTGGTGAAACTTTCCCGCGGCATCCGCCTCGGGGGAACTGACACCGGTACCTGACACGGCCGGTGCAGATATGAAGGAGTAACACCATGCCGCGTCCCGCAAAGGGTGCCCGTCTGGGCGGCAGCGCCGCGCACGAGAAGCACCTCCTCGCGAACCTCGCGAAGGCGCTCTTCGAGCACGGCCGCATCACCACCACCGAGGCCAAGGCCCGCCGCCTGCGTCCCTACGCCGAGCGTCTGGTCACCAAGGCCAAGAAGGGCGACATCCACAACCGTCGCCTGGTGCTGCAGACGATCACGGACAAGAGCATCGTGCACACGCTGTTCACCGAGATCGCCCCGCGCTACGAGAACCGCCCCGGTGGTTACACGCGCATCACCAAGATCGGCAACCGTCGTGGCGACAACGCCCCGATGGCCGTGATCGAGCTGGTCGAGGCCCTTACGGTCGCCCAGCAGGCCACCGGTGAGGCCGAGGCCGCCACCAAGCGCGCGGTCAAGGAGGCGGAGGCCGCCGAGGCTCCCGCCGCCGAGGAGACCAAGGAGGCCTGATCCCTACCGGGATCACGCTGAACGGCTCTGAACGGGCCCGCCCCCTTCCGGGGCGGGCCCGTTTGGCGTTCGTTCGAAAGACGCAGCTGAGAGGATCGGTCACGTGAGTGACGAGGTGGAGCCCGGGCACGTCCGGGTGCGGCTGGACCTGAGCTACGACGGCAAGGACTTCTCCGGCTGGGCGAAGCAGCGCGTGCTGCGGACCGTCCAGGGCGAGCTGGAGTCGGCCCTGCAGACCGTGATGCGGCTGTCGGAGCCCGTCGAGCTGACCGTCGCCGGGCGTACGGACGCGGGCGTGCACGCGCGCGGGCAGGTCGCCCAGTTCGACCTGGCCGAGGAGGTGTGGGCCGAGCACCACGACAAGCTGCTGCGCCGGCTCGCGGGCCGGCTGCCGCACGACGTACGGGTATGGAAGGTCGCCGAGGCCCCCGAGGGCTTCAACGCGCGCTTCTCGGCCATCTGGCGGCGCTACGCCTACCGCGTCGGCGACCACCAGGGGGGCGTCGACCCGCTGCGCCGCGGCCACGTGCTGTGGCACCAGTGGCCCCTGGACGTGGACGCCATGAACGAGGCCGCCGCCCCGCTGCTCGGCGAGCACGACTTCGCCGCGTACTGCAAGAAGCGCGAGGGCGCCACGACCATCCGTACGCTCCAGCAGCTCAGCTGGGAGCGCGGCGAGGACGGCATCATCACCGCGACCGTCCGCGCGGACGCCTTCTGCCACAACATGGTCCGCTCGCTGGTGGGTGCCCTGCTGCACGTCGGCGACGGCCACCGGCCGACCGACTGGCCCGGCAAGGTGCTGGAGGCGGCCGTACGGGACTCCTCGGTGCACGTGGTCAAGCCGCACGGGCTGACCCTGGAGGAGGTCGGCTACCCGGCGGACGAGCTGCTGGCCGCGCGCAGCAAGGAAGCCCGGAACGTTCGGACCCTCCCCGGCGCGGGCTGCTGCTAATCCGTTTGGGCGGATCCGCCCCCGGCCTGGACAATGCCCGGCATGGGACATCTCGACGCCAGCCACCTGGAGTACTACCTTCCCGACGGGCGGGTCCTGCTCCCCGACGTCTCCTTCCGCGTGGGGGAGGGCTCGGTGGTCGCCCTGGTGGGGGCGAACGGGGCCGGCAAGACCACCCTGCTGAAGCTGGTCTCCGGCGAGCTCCAGCCGCACGGCGGCGGGGTCACCGTGAGCGGCGGGCTCGGCGTGATGTCGCAGTTCGTGGGCTCCGTGCGGGACGAGACGACCGTACGGGACCTGCTGGTCTCGGTGTCCCAGCCGCGGATCCGGGAGGCCGCGAAGGCCGTGGACCGCGCGGAGCAGCTGATCCTCACGGTCGACGACGAGGCCGCGCAGATGGCGTACGCGCAGGCGCTCAGCGACTGGGCGGACGTCCAGGGCTACGAGGCGGAGACCCTGTGGGACGTCTGCACGATGGCCGCGCTGGCGATCCCGTACGACACCGCTCAGTTCCGCGAGGTGCGCACCCTCTCGGGCGGTGAGCAGAAGCGGCTCGTGCTGGAGGCGCTGCTGCGCGGCCCGGACGAGGTGCTGCTGCTCGACGAGCCGGACAACTACCTCGACGTCCCGGGGAAGCGGTGGCTGGAGGAGCAGCTGAAGGCCACCCGCAAGACGGTGCTCTTCGTCAGCCACGACCGGGAACTGCTCACCCAGGCCGCCGAGAAGATCATCAGCTTGGAGGCGAGCCCGACGGGCAGCGACGTGTGGCTGCACGGCTCGGGCTTCGCGACGTACCACGAGGCCCGCAAGGAGCGCTTCGCGCGCTTCGAGGAGCTCAAGCGTCGCTGGGACGAGGAGCACGCCCGGCTGAAGGCCCTGGTGCTGCGGCTGCGCAATCAGGCCGCCTCCAGCCCTGACATGGCCTCGCGCTACCGGGCGATGCAGACCCGCTTCCAGAAGTTCGAGGAGGCCGGACCGCCGCCGGAGCCGCCGCGCGAGCAGGACATCAAGATGCGGCTCAAGGGCGGCCGGACCGGCGTGCGGGCCCTGACCGTGGAGAACCTGGAGCTCACGGGGCTGATGAAGCCGTTCTCCCTGGAGGTCTTCTACGGGGAGCGGGTCGCGGTGCTCGGCTCGAACGGCTCGGGCAAGTCGCACTTCCTGCGGCTGCTGGCGGGCGAGGACGTCAAGCACACGGGCGCCTGGAAGCTGGGCGCACGGGTGGTTCCCGGCCACTTCGCACAGACGCACGCGCACCCGGAGCTGTTCGGCCGCACCCTCGTCGACATCCTGTGGACGGAGGCGGCCAAGCCCCTGGGCCAGGCGATGGGTGCCCTGCGCCGCTACGAGCTGGAGCGCCAGGGCGATCAGCCCTTCGAGAAGCTCTCGGGCGGCCAGCAGGCGCGTTTCCAGATCCTGCTGCTGGAGCTGGCGGGGACCACGGCGCTGCTGCTGGACGAGCCGACGGACAACCTGGACCTGGAATCCGCGGAGGCGCTGCAGGACGGTCTGGAGGCGTACGAGGGAACTGTGCTGTGTGTCACACACGATCGCTGGTTCGCGCGGACTTTTGACCGTTACCTGGTCTTCGGTTCGGACGGTGTTGTGCGGGAGACTCAGGAACCCGTTTGGGACGAACGTAGAGTCGAACGCAAGCGCTAGGGGGAGACCACCCCTGCCGGAGTGAGGGGAAGTCGCCGTGGGGCTGCGGCCTAGCATCTGGCTCATGAAGTGGGAGACCCAGACCTCCGGCAACCGGCTGATCGACTGGCTGCTGCGGCCCGCCTCACGGCCCTGGCAGCTGCTCTCGCTCGCCGTGCTCCTGGGTATCGCCGTCTCCACGAGCCTGCGGGACAACTGGGGCTCGGACAACGCCTTCGTGGTCAAGGCCGCGGAAGCGCTGCTGGCGGGCGGGTCCCCGTACGAGGACAAGCGCTTCCTGTACCTGCCCAGTGCCGTGCTGATGGCGGTACCCGAGGCGCTGCTGCCGCAGACGGTGCTGAGGTGGACCCTGCCGGTCGGGATGTCCGCGCTGCTGGGCGTGGGCTGGCTGGGGGCGCTGCGGCTGTTCTCGGTGCCGCTGCGCTCGCGCTTCGCGGTGGTCGGCTTCCCGGTCCTGGCCCTCGCCTACAAGCCGTACGTGAACCTCGTGCTGATCGGCAACTGGACGGCCATCTCGGCGGCCGCGCTTCCGGTGGCACTGCTGCTCGCGCACCGGCGCCACTGGGGCGCGTCCGGGCTGGTGGTGGGGCTGGCGATCGCCTGCAAGCCGATGCTGGTGCCGATGGGGCTGGTCTTCCTGCTGGCCCGGAGGTGGCGGGGGCTGGCCGTGGCCGTGCTGGTGCCGCTGGGGTTGTCGCTGGCCGGCGCGCTGCTGATGCCGAGCCCGTCGCTGTTCTTCACCAAGACCCTGCCGTTCCTGCTCCAGGGGCAGGACTCGTACGCGCTGCCGTGGGACGCCTCGCCGATCGCGGTGCTGCCGCGGCTGGGGGTGCCGGCGCCGTTGGCGGTGCTGGTCGCCTTCGTGGGGGCCGGGGCCGGGCTGTGGGCCGCCTGGACGCGGTGGCGGCGTGCGGAGGACGAGGCCGACGACGGCGAGCTGCGGCTGGTGGAGACGGCCTGCATGGTGATGCTCGCCGCATTCCTGGTGTCGCGGCCGTCCTTCGACCACTACCTGCTGGTGGTGCTGCCGCTGCTGCTGGCCTCGGCTGTGCGGCCGGGCTCGATGCCCCGCTCGCCCTGGTTCTGGGCGGCCCTGGGGCCGCAGGTGGCGGGGATTCCGTGGCCGTCGGAGCTGGAGCGCAAGCGGCGCGCGTTCAAGGACTGCGCCACCCTGTGCGGGCTCGCGATTCTGCTGGCGCGTCGTGCGCTGCGCTCCGGTCGGGTTATTCTGGAGCCCGTAACAACTGCGGGGTCCCCACCCAGGACCGAACCGGAGTGCGCCGCGACGTCAGCAGAATCGGCATCGCGGACCGCGTTTTGACCCGTACGGGTCTGCTTGGGTATCCTGCTGGTTTGTTATGCGTATTGGCTTTCTCATTCTCACGTGAAAGGCCTTGCGCCGGTCCACCGGACCGATGACCAGCAGTTCACACGGGTTGCGTCCCCGATTGTGAACGAGGGCTGTCGTGATCGTCCGTGGTGACCCTGTCAGGACCTTCCCATGGGGCTAGCGCCCTTGGGATACCACCACTGAAGAAGCGAAGGCATACGCGTGCGTACGTTCAGCCCCAAGCCCGGCGACATCTCGCGCCAGTGGCTCGTCATCGACGCCCAGGACGTTGTCCTCGGCCGTCTGGCGACCCAGGCCGCTGCCCTCCTGCGGGGTAAGCACAAGCCGACTTACGCCCCCCACATGGACATGGGCGACTTCGTCATCATCGTCAACGCCGACAAGGTTCACCTGTCCGGCAACAAGGCGTCGCAGAAGATGGCGTACCGCCACTCCGGCTACCCGGGTGGTCTCCGCTCTGTGCGTTACGACGACCTCCTGGCGAACAACCCGGAGAAGGCCGTCGAGAAGGCCATCAAGGGCATGCTCCCCAAGAACACCCTGGGCCGTCAGATGCTCTCGAAGCTGAAGGTCTACTCGGGCGACCAGCACCCCCACGCTGCGCAGCAGCCGGTGCCGTTCGAGATCACCCAGGTCGCGCAGTAGTTCCGGCCACCCCCTAAGACGTAGAAAATTCTGAGGAGCATCGTGGCCGAGACCACCGCCGAGACGACCCCCGTCGACGAGTTCGAGGGCAACGTCGAGGAGTACACCAGCGAGTCTGAGGTCGTCGTCGAGGGCGACTACACCTCCGAGTCCCTTGCCGGTCGCTTCGGCGACCCCCAGCCGGCCGCCGGCCTGGGCCGTCGCAAGAACGCCATCGCCCGCGTCCGGATCGTTCCGGGCACCGGCAAGTGGAAGATCAACGGTCGCACCCTTGAGGACTACTTCCCCAACAAGGTGCACCAGCAGGAAGTCAACGAGCCGTTCAAGCTCCTCGAGCTGGACAACCGCTACGACATCATCGCCCGCATCGCGGGTGGCGGCGTCTCCGGCCAGGCCGGCGCCCTGCGCCTCGGCGTGGCCCGTGCGCTGAACGAGGCGGACGTGGACAACAACCGCCCGGCGCTGAAGAAGGCCGGCTTCCTCTCCCGCGACGACCGTGCGGTCGAGCGCAAGAAGGCCGGTCTCAAGAAGGCCCGTAAGGCTCCGCAGTACAGCAAGCGTTAATCTGCGCCTGCTGTTCTGCAACGAAACCGCCCCGGCAGCACTCTCTGTGCTGCCGGGGCGGTTCGTTTACCGCCACAAGCGGCAAATACCTGTCACAAGCGGTCACAAGCGAAGCTGAAACTCGGGAGGACAACAGTGGGACGACTCTTCGGGACGGACGGTGTACGCGGCGTTGCCAACGCGGATCTGACGGCGGAGCTCGCGCTCGGCCTCTCCGTGGCGGCAGCCCACGTACTGGCCGAGGCGGGTACCTTCGCGGGTCACCGGGCGACCGCCGTGGTCGGCCGGGATCCCCGCGCCTCCGGCGAATTCCTCGAGGCGGCGGTCGTGGCCGGCCTCGCGAGCGCGGGCGTGGACGTCCTGCGCGTCGGTGTGCTGCCCACCCCGGCGGTGGCGTATCTCACCGGTGCGCTGGGTGCCGACCTCGGCGTGATGCTCTCCGCCAGCCACAACGCCATGCCCGACAACGGCGTCAAGTTCTTCGCGCGCGGCGGCCACAAGCTCGCCGACGAGCTGGAGGACCGCATCGAGTCCGTCTACGAGGAGCACCGCACCGGCGCCCCCTGGGACCGGCCCACCGGCTCCGGCGTCGGCCGCGTCTCCGACTACACCGAGGGCTTCGAGAAGTACGTCGCCCACCTGATCGGGGTCCTCCCCAACCGCCTCGACGGCCTGAAGGTCGTCCTGGACGAGGCGCACGGTGCGGCCGCGTACGTGTCGCCCGAGGCCTTCGCCCGGGCCGGCGCGGAGATCGTCACGATCGGCGCCGAGCCCGACGGCCTGAACATCAACGACGGCTGCGGCTCCACCCACCTCGGCCTGCTCAAGGCGGCCGTGGTCGAGCACGGCGCCGACTTCGGCATCGCGCACGACGGTGACGCGGACCGCTGCCTGGCCGTGGACGGCACCGGCGCGGAGGTCGACGGCGACCAGATCCTCGCGGTGCTGGCGCTGGCCATGCGCGAGGCGGGGCAGCTGCGCGAGAACACCGTGGTCGGCACCGTGATGTCCAACCTGGGCTTCAAGCTGGCCATGGAGGGCGAGGGCATCCAGGTCGTGCAGACCGGGGTCGGCGACCGGTACGTGCTGGAGTCCATGAAGGAGCACGGCTACGCGCTGGGCGGCGAGCAGTCCGGCCACGTGATCATCCTCGACCACGCGACGACCGGTGACGGCACGCTGACCGGCTTGCTGCTGGCGGCTCGGGTCGCGGCCACCGGCAAGTCCCTGGCGGAGCTGGCCGGCGTCATGCAGCGGCTGCCGCAGGTGCTGGTCAACGTTCCCGACGTGGACAAGTCCCGGGTCGGGACCTCCGGGGAGCTGGCGGCGGCGGTGGCCGACGCCGAGCGCGAGCTGGGCACGACCGGTCGGGTGCTGCTGCGTCCGTCGGGTACGGAGCCCCTCGTACGGGTGATGGTGGAGGCCGCGGACATCGAGCAGGCCCGCGCGGTGGCCGGTCGGCTCGCGGACGTCGTGAAGTCGGCGCTCGGCTAGACCGTTCCCGCGTCCGGCGTACGCGTCGGCCCCGCCTCCGGGACTCCGGAGGCGGGGCCGACGCGTTTCGTGCGCGGGCCGGGGCGTGCGGGGCGGCCGGGGCCGCGCCTCGGGTCTTCGGCCGGAGGCGCCGCGCCTCAGGTCTTCGGCCGGCGGACCCAGCGGCCGCGCTGGGTCCGCCACAGCGCCTTCTGCCCGTACAGGGTCAGGACACCCGCGAGCATGATCCCGCCCAGGTTCAGCAGCAGCTGCTCCATCGACCCCCACATCTGGGAGAACTGCCCGTAGCTGAGGGCCACGGCGGCGTTCGCGCCGGCCGGGACGGTGGTCACCGAGATGGCCACGCCGACCAGCGCCCCGGACTTCGCGGAGGTCAGCGAGAGCACCCCGGCCATGCCGGCCAGCAGCGAGACCACGAACGAGAACGGGTCCGGCTGCCAGATGAAGCCCGTGTTGGGGCGGGGCGTGTCCAGCATTCCCGCGTGGAACTGCCCGATCGCGTCCATGCCGAGACTGAAGACGGTGGTGGCGACGATCGCCGCCGCGAAGCCGATCAGCAGCGCGGCCATGGAGCGCAGGGCGAGCCGCCGCTCGCGCTGCACGACCCCGACGCACACCCCGGCGAGGGGGCCGAACTCGGGGCCGACCGCCATCGCGCCCACGATCAGGATCGCGTTGTCCAGCATCACGCCGCAGGCAGCGATCATGGTCGCGAGGATCATGAAGGCGCTGTACGTGATGCTGAGGGTGGACTCCTCGTGGGTGGCATCGGTCAGCTGCTCCCACAGCACCGCGTCGGCTGCCTCGCCCGGGGCCTCCTCCTCGGCCTCGTCGGCCCGCTTCGACAGGGACAGGTCGATGTCCTCGACGGCGATCGAGCCGTCCTCGTCGATGCCCAGCGCCTGGAGCTCGTGGAGCAGTTCGTCCCCGGCCTCGCGGGCGACGTCACACAGGACGAGGTCGCCCGGCGGCACCCGCGCCGCACCCTTCAGTACGGCCAGGTGGGTGGTGCCGACCGTCCGCTCGACGATCTCCACCACCGCCTCCGTCCGGTCGGGCGGCGTGATCATCCGTAGATGCAGCATGCCCGCACCCTAAGGGCTGTCCGCGCGGAAAACCTCTCAGAGCTTGCGCAGGCTCAGCTTCTGCACCTTGTGGTCCGGTCCCTTGCGCACGACCAGCGTGGCGCGGCCGCGGGTGGGGGCCACGTTCTCCAGCAGGTTGGGCTTGTTGACGGTCCGCCACATCGTCTGCGCGTACTCCATGGCCTCCTCCTCGGAGACCTGGGTGTACTTGCGGAAGTAGGAGAAAGGATTCTGGAAGGCGGTCTCGCGCAGCTTCCGGAAGCGGCCCAGGTACCAGCGCTCGATGTCCTCGGGGCGCGCGTCCACGTACACGCTGAAGTCGAAGTAGTCGGCGAGGCCGACGCGGGTCCGGCCGTCCTTGCCGGGCAGGGCCGGCTGGAGGACGTTGAGGCCCTCGACGATGAGGATGTCCGGGCGGCGTACCACGAGTTCCTCGCCCGGCACGATGTCGTAGATCAGGTGCGAGTAGACCGGGGCCCGGACCTCGTCCTTGCCGGCCTTGATGTCGGCGACGAAGCGGGTGAGCGCGCGGCGGTCGTAGGACTCGGGGAAGCCCTTGCGGGAGGTGAGGCCGCGCCGCTGGAGCTCCTTCATCGGGTAGAGGAACCCGTCGGTGGTGACGAGCTCCACGCGCGGGTGCTCGGGCCAGCGGGCGAGGAGGGCCTGGAGCAGGCGGGCCACGGTGGACTTGCCGACGGCGACCGAGCCGGCGACCCCTATGACGAAGGGGGTGCCCTGCTGGGCGCCGTGGCCGTTGCCCGCGTCGCCGAGGAAGGTGTTGAGGGTGCCCCGGAGGTTGCTGGTGGCGCCGACGTACAGGTTCAGGAGGCGGGACAGCGGCAGGTAGACGTCGCGGACCTCGTCGAGGTCGATGACGTCGCCGAGGCCGCGGAGCCGCTCGACCTCGTCGGCCGTGAGGGGCAGCGGGGTCCGCTCGCGCAGGGCGCTCCACTCGGCACGGGTGAGGTCGACGTACGGCGAGGGCTCGGGGCCCCGGCGGTGGGCGGGGCGCGTGGGGTGCCCGTCCCGGCCGTTGCGCTCCGTTGCGCTGTCCGGCGTGCTGCTTCGTGGCGGCGAAGTGATCACACCGCCATTGTCGGGGCTCGGGAGCTGTTGTGGGTGGTGTGGTCGGTCACGTGCGGAGGGGGCGGGGGCCGGGACCGGGCCGGCCCCGGGTTGTGGCGGGTGCGGTCTCGATTCGGAACAGTCGGGTCTCGCCCTGGTCACGATCCGTGACCGGACGCGAAAAATCCTGATCGGGTGATCGAAAGGCCCGTACATTGTGGATCACCGCAGCTCCGAGAAACCCTTTCGCGCTGCCCTGAATCCGTTGAGTTCCATGGGGGAGACCTTTCGTGCGCACCGCTCTTGTCCGTCGTACCGTCCTGACCGCGTCCGCGGTGTCCCTGGCCCTGCTGGCCACCGCCTGTGGCAGCGACAAGGCCGACACCAAGGCCGACGCCAAGCCGTCGGCCCCCGCGTCCTCGTCGGCCCCGGCCGCCCCGGCCGCCAAGGCGAAGACGAACGCCGAGCTGGCCGGTGTGATCGTGGTCCAGGCCGACCTTCCGGACCACGTCGTCAAGGAGGCCACCGCCGCTGAGGCGGCTGCCGCGGCCGGTGCCAAGAGCGACAAGCAGCAGTGCCAGCCGCTGGTCTCGTCGCAGTCCATGAACCCGGTCGGCACCGCCGCGGGCACGGCCCGGACCAAGGCCGTCGCCAAGGGCAAGGAGCCCGCCGCGAACGCCAGCCCCGAGGAGAAGGCCAAGGCCGCCATGGGCGCCCTGGGCGCCACCGCCACCTCGGTCACCCTCGCCTCGTACGAGGGCAAGGGCGCGGAGGAGGCCTTCGCTGCGGTGAAGACCGCGGGCACGGCCTGCGCCGGTGGTTACACCGGTGGCCAGGGCGGCGACTCCCTCAAGATCACGAAGGTGGCCCCGGGCGCTGCCGTCACCGCGGGCGACGAGGCCGTCGCGTACACCGTGACGGGTGACGCGGACGGCGACGTGATGACCATGGAGCTCGTGGTCGTCCGCAAGGGCAACACCCTCGCCACCTTCTCGGCCCTGAGCCTGGCCGGCACCGCCGAGCAGCCGAAGGCCGTCGTCGACGCGCAGATCAAGAAGCTCGGCTGAGCCCTAACCGGCGAGGCGTCAACCCCGCTCCGGCGCATTCGCCGGGGCGGGGTTTTCGTCTTGTTCAGGTACGGGGCAGGCGGCCAACTTCGGCGTACGCTGCGGCCTATGTGCGGAATTGTGGGTTACGTGGGAGCGCAGTCGGCGCTCGATGTCGTCATCGCCGGACTCAAGCGGCTGGAATACCGCGGCTACGACTCGGCGGGCGTCGCCGTGCTCTCCGACGGGGGCCTGACCTCCGTGAAGAAGGCCGGGAAGCTCGTCAATCTGGAGAAAGAGCTGGTCGGCAACCCGCCGCCGACCGGGTGCACCGGGCTCGGGCACACCCGGTGGGCCACCCACGGGGGCCCCACCGACGTCAACGCCCATCCCCACCTGGACAACTCCGGGCGGGTGGCCGTCGTGCACAACGGCATCATCGAGAACTTCGCCGCGCTGCGCGCCGAACTGGCCGAGCGCGGGCACCGGCTGGAGTCCGAGACGGACACCGAGGTGGTGGCGCACCTGCTCGCCGAGCAGTTCGCGGTGACCGGGGACCTGGCGGCGGCGATGCGGCACGTGTGCCGGCGGCTGGAAGGTGCCTTCACGCTCGTCGCGGTGCACGCCGACGAGCCGGACGTGGTGGTCGGCGCGCGCCGGAACTCGCCCCTGGTGGTGGGCGTTGGAGAGGGAGAGAACTTCCTCGCCTCGGACGTGGCCGCGTTCATCGCCCACACCCGGTCCGCGATCGAGCTGGGGCAGGACCAGGTCGTCGAACTCCGCCGCGACGGGGTCACGGTGACCGACTTCGGCGGTTCGCCCGCGCCCGTGCGGGCGTACCACGTGGACTGGGACGCCTCGGCGGCCGAGAAGGGGGGGTATGACTACTTCATGCTCAAGGAGATCGCCGAGCAGCCGAAGGCCGTCGCCGACACCCTCCTGGGCAGGATCGACGCGAGCGGCTCGCTGACCCTGGACGAGGTGCGCATCCCCGTCTCGGTGCTCAGGGAGGTCGACAAGGTCGTGATCGTGGCGTGCGGTACGGCGTACCACGCGGCCATGATCGCGAAGCTGGCCATCGAGCACTGGACCCGCATCCCGTGCGAGACGGAGCTGGCGAGCGAGTTCCGCTATCGCGACCCGATCCTGGACCAGCGGACGCTGGTGATCGCGATCTCGCAGTCCGGCGAGACCATGGACACCCTGATGGCGCTGCGGCACGCGCGCGAGCAGGGCGCCAAGGTGCTGGCCATCTGCAACACGAACGGCTCGACGATCCCGCGCGAGTCCGATGCCGTGCTGTACACGCACGCCGGGCCCGAGGTGGCCGTCGCCTCGACCAAGGCGTTCCTGACGCAGCTGGTGGCCTGCTACCTCGTCGCGCTGTACCTCGGGCAGGTACGGGGCACGAAGTGGGGCGACGAGATCGAGGCGGTGATCCGCGAGCTGTCGGACATCGCCGCGGCGGTGGACACCGTACTGGAGACGATGGAGCCGGTACGCGCGCTCGCGCGGTCCCTCGCCGACAAGAACACCGTGCTGTTCCTCGGGCGCCACGTGGGGTACCCGGTGGCGCTGGAGGGCGCGCTCAAGCTCAAGGAGCTGGCGTACATGCACGCCGAGGGCTTCGCGGCGGGCGAGCTCAAGCACGGGCCGATCGCGCTGATCGAGGAGGACCTGCCGGTGGTGGTGGTCGTCCCGTCGCCGCGCGGGCGGTCGGTGCTCCACGACAAGATCGTGTCGAACATCCAGGAGATCAGGGCGCGCGGGGCGCGGACCATCGTGATCGCGGAGGAGGGTGACGAGGCGGTCGTCCCGTACGCCGACCACCTGATCCGGATCCCGGCCACGCCGACGCTGCTCCAGCCGCTGGTGGCGACGGTGCCGCTGCAGGTGTTCGCGTGTGAGTTGGCGACGGCGCGGGGGAACGAGGTGGACCAGCCGCGTAACCTCGCTAAGTCCGTGACGGTGGAGTAGGCGGGGTTGTCGTTGTGATTATCGGCGTGGGGATCGACGTCGCGGAGATCGGGCGGTTCGGCGAGGCGCTGGAGCGGACGCCGAACCTGGCGCAGCGGCTGTTCCTCGACGCCGAGTTGACGCTGCCGAGCGGTGAGCGGCGCGGGACCGCCTCCCTCGCCGCCCGGTTCGCGGCCAAGGAAGCGCTGGCCAAGGCGCTCGGCGCGCCCGCCGGGCTGCTGTGGACCGACGCCGAGGTGTATGTCGAGGACTCGGGGCAGCCGCGGCTGCGGGTGTCCGGGACGGTCGAGGCGCGCGCGCTGGAGCTCGGCGTGAAGTCCTGGCACATCTCGCTGAGCCACGACGCCGGTGTGGCCTCCGCCGTGGTCATCGCCGAGGGATAGGCGCCCTCGTCGGGCAGGCTGGTGCCATGCGTACTGCTTACAGCGTGGAGACCGTACGGGCAGCCGAGCGCGAGCTGATGGCCCGGCTGCCCGAGGGCGCCCTGATGCAGCGGGCCGCGGCCGGCCTGGCCGCCGTCTGCGCGGGGCTGTTGCCGAGGGTCTACGGCGGGCGGGTCGTCCTGCTCGTCGGGCCCGGCGACAACGGCGGCGACGCGCTCCACGCCGGGGCGCGCCTCGCCCGGCGCGGGGCCCGGGTCACGGCGGTGCCGATGGACCCCGAGCGGATGCACGCGGGCGGGCTCGCCGCGCTGCGGGCCGCCGGCGGGCGGATCGAGCCGGACGTCCCGCAGCGGGCGGACCTCGTGGTGGACGGGCTGCTCGGGATCGGCGGGCGGGGCGGGCTGCGGCCGGCGGCCGCCGCGCTGGTGGAGCGGATCCCGCGAGGAGTCCCCGTGGTCGCCGTGGACCTGCCGAGCGGGGTCGACGCGGACACCGGGGAGGTGGCGGGGCCGGCCGTCACGGCCGATGTGACGGTGACCTTCGGGGCGTACAAGCCCGGGCTGCTGATCGATCCCGGCGCCTCGCGGGCGGGTGTGGTGCACCTGGTGGACATCGGGCTGGAGCTGTCCGGGCCCGCCGTGGAGGCCCTGCAGCACGCGGACGTGGCGGGGCTGCTGCCGGTGCCGACGGCGTCGAGCGACAAGTACCGGCGGGGCGTGGTCGGGATCGCCGCCGGGTCCCTCCAGTACCCGGGCGCGGCCGTGCTGGCCGTGGCGGGCGCCCTGCGCGGCGGCGCGGGCGCGGTGCGGTACGTGGGGCCGGCGGCGGAGGCCGTGCTCGCGCGCTTTCCCGAGACGCTGATCGGGCGGGGCCGGGTGCAGGCGTGGGTGGTCGGGCCGGGGCTGGGGGAGGGGCGCGGCGGGGAGGTCGCGGATCTGCTGGCGCAGGACGTGCCGGTACTGGTCGACGCGGACGGGCTGCGCGGGCTGGACGCCGAGGTGCTGCGGGCCCGGACGGCACCGACCCTGCTGACCCCGCACGCGGGGGAGGCGGCGGCGCTGCTGGGGGTCTCACGGGAGTCGGTGGAGGCGGGGCGGCTGGACGCGGCCCGGCGGCTTTCCGGCCGGTACGGGGCGGCGGTGCTGCTGAAGGGCTCGACGACGCTGGTCGCCTCCGGGGGTTCGCCCGTCCGGGTGAACCCGACCGGGACTCCGTGGCTGGCCACGGCCGGGAGCGGGGACGTGCTGTCCGGGCTGGCCGGTGCCCTGCTGGCGACCGGACTGTCGGGGCCGGACGCCGGCTCGGTGGCGGCGTACCTCCACGGCCTGGCGGCCAGGCTCGCCGGCGGGCCCCTGCTGGCCCAGGACGTGGCCGCCGCCCTCCCCGCCGCGTGGCGCGACGCCCGCCGGCCGTGACGGGGCCGCCGGGTCCCGGCAGCGCCGCTGCCGGGACCCGCCGGCCCCGACCCGCGCCTCAAGCGCCGACGGGGCTGGGGTGTGCGGCGGGGCTGACAGACCGGGGCTCCGCCCCGCGCCCCGCGCCTCAAGCGCCGGCGGGGCTGGGATGTGCCCGGCGGGGCTGGGATGTGCCCGGCAGGGCCGAAGGTCGGGGTTCCGCCCCGTGCCCCGCGCGCCTCAGACGCCGGCGGGGCTGGCATGTGTCCGGCTGCTGGAGGTCGGGGCCTCGCCCCGGGCCGCGAAGCGGAGTGCCCGGAGGGCAGGTCAATCCGACGGGTCGCGGGTGCGGGTGCGGCCGAGGCGAAATCCAGCCCCGCCGGCGGTTGAGGCGCGGGGCAGGGGGCGGAGCCCCGGTCGGTGAGCCGCGCCGGCGTTTGGGGCGGCGGTCCGGGCGGAGCCCGGGGACCCGTGGAGCGCCCCGACCAGGGGCAGGTGGGGGTTCTGAGAGACTGTGGGGGATGAACGAGACACCGATGCGTGTGTACGCCGAGATCGACCTTGACGCCGTGCGGGGGAACGTGCGCGCGCTGCGCGAGCGGGCGCCCCGGTCCGAGCTGATGGCCGTCGTCAAGGCGGACGCCTACGGGCACGGGGCCCTGGCCTGCGCCAAGGCCGCCCAGGAGGCCGGCGCCACCTGGCTCGGTACCGCCACGCCCGACGAGGCGCTCGCGCTGCGCGCCGCCGGCGTCGAAGGCCGGATCATGTGCTGGCTGTGGACCCCCGGCGGGCCCTGGCGGGAAGCCGTCGAGGCCGACCTCGACGTCTCGGTCAGCGGGATGTGGGCCCTGGACGAGGTACGGGAAGCCGCCAGGGCGGCGGGCCGGCCCGCCAGGATCCAGCTCAAGGCCGACACCGGACTCGGCCGCAACGGCTGCCAGCCCGCCGACTGGGCGGAGCTCGTGGGGGCGGCCGTCGCCGCCCAGGCCGAGGGCACCGTCCGGGTCACCGGCCTCTGGTCGCACTTCGCCTGCGCCGACGAGCCCGGGCATCCGTCCATCCAGCTCCAGCTCACCGCCTTCCGCGACATGCTCGCCTACGCCGAGAAGGAGGGCGTCGAGCCCGAGGTGCGGCACATGGCCAACTCGCCCGCCACCCTCACCCTTCCCGAGTCCCACTTCGACCTGGTCCGCCCCGGCCTGGCCGTCTACGGGGTCTCGCCCGCGCCCGAGCTCGGCACCCCGGCCGAGCTGGGCCTGCGGCCCGCAATGGCCCTCAAGGCCTCCCTCGCGCTGGTCAAGACCGTCCCGGCCGGGCACGGCGTGAGCTACGGGCACCACTACGTCACCGACGCCGAGACCACCCTCGCGCTGGTCCCGGCCGGTTACGCGGACGGCATCCCGCGGCACGCCTCCGGGCGCGGTCCGGTACTCGTCGGCGGCAGGATCCGCCATGTGGCCGGGCGCGTGGCCATGGACCAGTTCGTGGTCGACCTGGACGGCGACACGGCCGCGGCGGGCGACGTGGCCGTCATCTTCGGGGACGCGGAGCGCGGCGAGCCCACCGCCGAGGACTGGGCTCAAGCGTCCGACACGATCGCGTATGAGATCGTCACCCGTATCGGAGGGCGCGTGCCCCGGGTGTACCTGGGCGCCTGAGACGGAGTGAGGGCGGCGGCGTGAGCGAGAACTGGCGCAAGGCCGGCTGGGCCGGGGCCGCCATCGGCGTGATAGCCGCGGGCGCGGCTGCCGGTGTCGCGGTCGAACGGATCACCGTCGGGCGCGGCATACGCATGAAGGCGCGCCTCGCCCTCGACGCCGCGGGCGACTACGGGTCCCTGCGCGGGACGCAGGGGACCTGCCAGGCAGAGGACGCCACCGAGCTCTATTACGAGGTCGACGAGCTCCCCGAGGAGAACAAGCGGCCGCGGTCGCGACTGCGCCGCAAGCCCGCCCCGCAGGCCACGGTCGTCTTCTGCCACGGCTACTGCCTCGGCCAGGACTCCTGGCACTTCCAGCGCGCCGCCCTGCGCGGGGTGGCCCGCTCGGTCTACTGGGACCAGCGCAGCCACGGCCGCAGCGCCCGCGGCCTGGCCCAGGCGGACGGCGATCCGGTGACCATCGAGCAGCTCGGCCGCGACCTGAAGGCCGTCGTCGACGCCGCCGCGCCGGAGGGCCCGCTGATCCTCGTGGGTCACTCGATGGGCGGTATGACCATCATGGGATTCGCGGAGCAGTTCCCCGACCTCGTACGCGACCGCGTCGTCGGCGTCGCCCTGGTCGGCACCTCCAGCGGCCGCCTCGACGAGGTGACGTACGGGCTGCCCTCCGTGGGACTCGGTGCCGTGCGCCGCATCCTGCCGGGCGTGCTCAAGGCGCTCGGCTCGCAGGTGGAGCTGGTGGAGAAGGGCCGCAGGGCCACCGCCGACCTCTTCGCCGGCATGATCAAGATGTATTCGTTCGGTTCCCGGGACGTGGACCCGGCCGTCGCGCGCTTCGCGGAACGGCTCATCGAGGCCACCCCGATCGACGTGGTCGCCGAGTTCTACCCGGTCTTCCAGACCCACGACAAGACCGCCGCGCTCCAGCGGTTCGCGGACATCCCCGTCACCGTCATCGCCGGGGACAAGGACATGATCACCCCGGCCGGGCACAGCCTGGCCATCAAGGAGGCGCTGCCGAGCGCCGAGCTGGTGGTCCTGGAGTCCGCCGGACACCTGATGATGCTGGAGTACCCGGAGACGGTGACGCGGCTGCTGACCGAGCTGCTGGCGCGCACGGGCGCGGTGCCGGGCGCCGCACCGACTAACGTTGGCGGGCATGGAAGAAGTACCGCTGGAAGCACAGCGCAGCCAGGCACCGGGGCCTGAGGCAGGCGCCGGCGCCGGGGCCGAGGCCCGGATCACCGTCGACTCCCCGGACGCGATGCGCGACCTGGGCCGCAGGCTCGCCGGCCTGCTGCGCCCGGGCGACCTCGTCCTGCTCACAGGCGAGCTGGGTGCGGGCAAGACCACGCTGACCCGCGGGCTCGGCGAGGGCCTGGGCGTGCGCGGGGCCGTGACCTCGCCGACCTTCGTGATCGCCCGCGTACATCCCCCGCTGGGCGGCGGACCGGCGCTGGTGCACGTGGACGCGTACCGGCTGGGCGGCGGGCTGGACGAGATGGAGGACCTGGACCTCGACGTCTCGCTGCCCGAGTCCGTCGTGGTCGTGGAGTGGGGCGACGGCAAGGTGGAGGAGCTCTCCGACGACCGGCTGCACGTGGTGATCGCCCGGGCGGTCGGCCACGAGGAGGTCCTGGACGACGTACGGCAGGTGTCCGTCCGCGGGGTCGGGGCGCGCTGGGCCGGCGGGGCCGGGCTGGACGCGCTGGCAGGCGCCCTCTCGGAGTAAACGTACCGACAACTCGTCGGCAAGATATTGCGCCCGCGGCGGCGCGCGTGATGACATGGTACCGAGAGTTTCTTAGGCATGCCTAAGTTCGGCGTGCCGGGGCCCAGGAGGCAGCCATGTCGGCACCATCAGGAGCGCAGTGCGAACCCCGCCCGTCCGCCGTGTCGATGCGGGCGCTGCTCGCCGCCGGCCTGGCCGCCACCGCCGTCTCGACGCCGCCCGCGCGCGAACACCTGCCGGCGGACGCGGGCGGGCCGGACGGCGGCGAACGCGAACAGGCCGCTCCGGAATCCGAAGCGGCCTGAGCGGACGGGCGCTGCGCTCGTACGGGTCTGCGCTCTTACGGGTGAAACGGCGCCCTCAGGGAACGACGACGACCTTCGAGTTGATCGTCGCGAAGGCCCACATCGCGTCTCCGTCGGCCTTCGTCATGCGGATGCCGCCGGTCTTCTTGTTCGGGTCGGGCTCCGGTGTGGCGCCGTCCGCGCGGGCGCTGAAGCCGACCGCCACCCCCTCGACGGTGGCGAACCGCACGACGTGCTCGATCGGCACCCCGTCCGAGCCGGTGACCGCGCCCGAGCGCGAGCCGACCTGGTAGCTGCCCGCCTTCGGGTGCACCGTGCTCGGCATCACCGTGAACGACTTCGGCTGCTGACCGGCGTCGCCCACCAGCCACACGCGCTTCTGACCCACCGAGTACACGACGCGCACCCCGGTGCCCGATCCCTCCGGCACGGGCACCGGCTTCGCCGGATCCTGCTTGGCGGCGGACTGGCTCGGGGCGGGGGCCGGGGCCTGCGCGGCCGCCTTCGGGGGGCGTGCGGGCGCCGTCGCGGATGCCTGGTAGCCGAGGAAGCCGACCGCGGCCACTGCCGCGGCGGTGAGCCCGGCCACGATTCCCGAGCTGCTGCGTGACACCTTGCTCCACCTCTCCGCGCTGCCTGGACACCTGGTCGAAAGGTAGCAGCAGGCCCGCTCCGCAACCGCCCGCAAACCCTTGGGGTTCCGGAGTCGTAGGCTGTTCGCGTGCTCTTGCTCGCTGTAGATACCGCCACGCCCGCCGTCACCGTCGCCCTGCACGACGGCGAGTCCGTCCTCGCCGAGTCGAACCAGGTCGACGCCCGCCGCCACGGGGAGCTGCTCCTGCCCTCCGTCGACAAAGTCCTCGCCGAGGCCGGGCTGAAGCTCGAAGCCGTCACCGGCATCGTCGTCGGCGTCGGCCCCGGCCCCTACACCGGTCTGCGCGTCGGCCTCGTCACCGCCTCCACCTTCGCCTCCGTGCTGGGCGTGCCCGTGCACGGCCTGTGCACCCTCGACGGCCTCGCCTACGCCGCGGGGGCCGCCGGGATCGAGGGCCCCTTCACCGTCGCCACCGACGCGCGGCGCAAGGAGGTCTACTGGGCGCGCTACGAGGACCCGCGGACCCGGGTCGGAGAGCCGGCCGTGGACCGGCCCGCCGACATCGCCGAGCAGGTCGCGGGCCTCCCGGCGGTGGGCCAGGGCGCGCTGCTGTACCCGGAGGTGTTCCCGGACGCGCGCGGACCCGAGCACCAGTCGGCCGCCGCGCTGGCCTCCCTCGCCGCGGAACGGCTCGCGGTCGGGGGGGAGTTCCTTCCGCCGACCCCCCTCTACCTGCGTCGGCCCGACGCGCAGGTGCCCAAGAACTACAAGGTGGTCACCCCGCAGTGACGGCCGCCCCTGACGTCGTACTCCGCGAGATGCGCTGGTGGGACATCGAGCCGGTGCTGGAGCTGGAGCACGAGCTGTTCCCCGAGGACGCCTGGTCCGCCGGCATGTTCTGGTCCGAGCTCGCCCACGCCCGCGGCCCGCGGGCCACCCGCCGCTACGTGGTGGCCGAGGCGTTTCCCGACAGCGGCCGCACCGCGGGGACCGGCCGGCTGGTGGGCTACGCCGGGCTGGCCGCCGCCGGCGACCTGGCCGACGTACAGACCATCGCGGCCGCCCGCGACCAGTGGGGGACCGGGCTCGGCGCCCGGCTCCTGACCGACCTGCTGCGCGCGGCCACCGCCTTCGAGTGCGCCGAGGTGCTGCTGGAGGTACGGGTGGACAACACCCGCGCCCAGAAGCTCTACGAGCGCTTCGGCTTCGAGCCCATCGGCTTCCGGCGCGGCTACTACCAGCCCGGCAACGTCGACGCGCTCGTCATGCGACTGACCGACCCCGCACAAGCACGAACTGAGAGCAGTGAGAGCAATGGCTGACGAACCTCTCGTCCTCGGCATCGAGACCTCCTGCGACGAGACCGGCGTCGGCATCGTCCGCGGCACCACCCTCCTCGCGGACGCGATCGCGTCGAGCGTCGACGAGCACGCGCGCTTCGGCGGGGTCGTGCCCGAGGTGGCGTCGCGCGCCCACCTGGAGGCGATGGTCCCCACCATCGAGCGCGCCCTGAAGGAGGCCGGGGTCAGCGCCCGCGACCTCGACGGCATCGCGGTCACGGCGGGGCCCGGCCTCGCGGGGGCGCTCCTGGTGGGCACCTCGGCCGCCAAGGCCTACGCGTACGCCCTGGGCAAGCCGCTGTACGGGGTCAACCACCTGGCCTCGCACATCTGCGTGGACCAGCTGGAGCACGGTCCGCTGCCGGAGCCGACGATGGCGCTCCTGGTGTCCGGCGGGCACTCCTCGCTGCTGCTGGCCCCCGACATCACCTCCGACGTACGGCCGCTCGGCGCGACCATCGACGACGCCGCGGGCGAGGCCTTCGACAAGATCGCGCGGGTGCTCCAGCTGGGCTTCCCCGGCGGTCCGGTCATCGACCGGCTCGCGCGCGAGGGCGACCCGAAGGCGATCAACTTCCCGCGCGGTCTGACGGGCTCGCGCGACCCCGCGTACGACTTCTCCTTCTCCGGGCTGAAGACGGCGGTCGCCCGCTGGATCGAGGCGAAGCGGAACGCGGGCGAGGAGGTGCCGGTGCGCGATGTGGCGGCGTCCTTCCAGGAGGCCGTGGTGGACGTGCTGACACGCAAGGCGATCCGGGCGTGCAAGGACGAGGGCGTCGACCACCTGATGATCGGCGGCGGTGTGGCCGCCAATTCGCGGCTGCGCTCGCTGGCGCAGGAGCGGTGCGACGACGCGGGCATCATCCTGCGGGTTCCGCGGCCGAAGCTGTGCACCGACAACGGCGCGATGGTGGCGGCGCTGGGCGCGGAGATGGTCAAGCGGAACCGGCGGGCCTCGGACTGGGACCTGTCGGCGGACTCCTCGCTGCCTGTGACGGACCCGCACGTGCCGGGCACCGCTGACGCCCACGGGCACGACCACGGGCACAGCCACGGCCACGACCACGACCACGTGCACGAGTTGAGCAAGGACAACCTGTACTCATGAGCACCGTCGCGCTGATGTGGGAGGCCCGGGCCGCCGACGGCCGGGGCAACGAACTGCTGGAGTGGGCCCGTTCGCAGGTCCTCGCCCGGGAGCCGGTGCGCCGCGAGGTGTTCCGCGCCCCGCAGGACCGGGTCCTCGTGGTCACCTGGTGGGAGGCGGCCGAGGGGGTGGCGGCTGATCTGCCCGAACTCCCCGAGCCCGCAGCCGACTTGATCGCGCGGGCAGTGCACCGCTGGCGCTTCGAGTCGGTGGAGGTCACCGGCGGCTGACCGGCCCGGTCCGGCTCCCGGGCCGGGGCGCGGTGAGGCTATGGTCATGTGCATGCCTCGCCGTGATCTCCCGCCTCCACCGCCCCCCGCGCACGTGCGCGCCTGGCTGGACGAGAGCGCCGTACGGGCCGACCGCGCGCGCATCCTGCGGGAGTTGGGCCGCCGGAGCCTGGGCATCGGCCGTCTGTTGCTGCTCTGGGCCGTCTCGGCCGTCTTCGCTCTCGGCTGGACCTTCGTCGCCATGGGCCTGATGGCCTTCGAGGAGGGCGACGTGGTCTCGTACGGTCTCGGCGTCGTCTTCGCGGTGCTCGGCACCGGTGTGCTGCTCCCGGCCGGGTTCTGGTTCGCGTGGGGCGCCCGGCGGGACCGCCAGGTGCGCAGGCTGCTGTACGCGTGGGTGGAGTCGGACCGGGATCCGGCCGCCGACTCCCGGGTGCGCGCGCCGGGCCTGAGCCTGGTCTGGCTGCTCGCCTCCTTCGCGATGGCCGTGGCGGGACTGTTCCTGACCTTCGGGACCGCGGTATCGGTCCCGGTGGTCGACGGGAAGTACGGCGAGATCGCGTACTACATGGGCCTCGGCATGATCCTGTGGATCACGGGACTGCTGGGACTCTGCAAGGCGGGCGCGCACTACCGCTGGGCCATGCGGGTCTTCGGCGGGCCTACGCCGTAGGAGCCGCCTTCGCCGGTGCGCCGATCAGCATCGACGGGGCGCCCGCCACCCGGGTCAGGAAGACCGTCGCCGAGTTCGGCCCCTGCGGCTTGACCTTCTTGCGCAGCTCCTCGGGCTCGATCGCGGAGCCGCGCTTCTTCACGGTCAGGATGCCGACCCCGCGTTCGCGCAGCAGGGCCTTCAGCTTCTTCAGGCCGAAGGGCAGCACGTCGGTGATCTCGTACGCCGTCGCGTACGGCGTCGCGCGCAGCTCGTCGGCGGTGATGTAGGCGATGGTCGGGTCGATCAGCCGGCCGTCCAACTGCTCGGCGACCTCGGCGACGAGATGCGCGCGGATGACGGCGCCGTCGGGCTCGTACAGCCAGCGGCCGACCGGCCCGGCCTCCGGGTCGGGCAGCGGGTCGGTGGTGTGCAGGGCGCGCGGCCCGGGCAGCAGGGTGGCGCGTACGGTGCCGGGCGCGGTGCCGAACCAGAGCACGGCCTCCTTGACGTCCCCCTGGTCGGAGATCCACTCGGCCTCGGCCTCGGCAGGGACCGCCTCGTGCGGGATCCCCGGAGCAATCTTGATGGCGGCGTACTTCGCCGTACGGGCCGTCTCCACGGCCCACGACAGCGGCGGCGAGTACGACTCCGGGTCGAAGATCCGGCCGCGTCCCCCGCGCCGGGCCGGGTCGATGAAGACGGCGTCGTACGAGGACACGTCCACGCCCGTCACGTCCGCCTCCCGGACCTCGATCAGGTCCGCCAGCCCCAGCGCCTCGGCGTTGGCCCGCGCGACGGCCACGGTCAGCGGGTCGTGGTCGACGGCGAGCACCCGGATGCCGAGCCGCGCGAGGGCGAGGGCGTCCCCGCCGATGCCGCAGCACAGGTCGGCGAGGCTGCGGACGCCGAGGTCGGCGAGCCGCTCGGCGCGGTACGAGGCCACCGACGCCCGGGTGGCCATCTCGCCGCCGCCGGGGGTGAAGTACATCCGGAAGGCGTCCTCGGCGCCGAACTTCGCCACCGCGCGCTGCCGCAGCCGGGCCTGCCCGAGCGCGGCGGAGACCAGCTCGGCGGGGTGCTCGCGGCGCAGCCGGGTGGCGACGGCCAGCTCCTGCGCCGGGTCGTGGTCGCGGAGCGAGTCGAGGAGGGCGTGCCCCTCGGGAGTGAGGAGGGCGGCGAAGTCTTCGGGGGTCACGGGTCCATTGTCGGCGACCGGGCCGGCCGGTGTGGGCCAGTCGATGGAAGGTCGGATTCCGCTCGCGGTGTCGTCCGGGAAGCCTGCGTGTCGGGTGCCAGGATGCGCAGCTATGCAGCTAGTACGACAAAAGGAAGATAAGAGGCAACACGGTCACCGGTACGCGGCGGGTCCGCGCGGCCGGTTCGGGGTGGCCGTGGCCGCCCTGCTCGTAGCCGCCCTCGGCACGGCGTGCGGCTCCGGGGAGTCCGGCGCACCGGGGAAGGCCGAGAAGACGAAGGCCGCCAAGGGTGCGGAGGCCGGCGCGGCCGGCGCGCTCAGTGCCGCCGAGAAGGCCAAGGCGGCCCAGCAGGCGCGCATCGCCGCGGCGAAGAGGTGGAAGCTGGCCAAGACGCCGCTGACGGCCCCGGCGGCGCCCAAGAAGAAGCCCGAGATCACCACCCGCGACGGCTTCGAGGTCGAGGACCAGGAGGAGTACCCGCACGTCTTCACCACCGTCCCGACGGAGGACAAGGTCGTCTTCCTGACGATCGACGACGGCGCGGAGAAGGATCCCGAGTTCCTGAAGATGATGCAGGAGCTGAAGATCCCGTACACGGCCTTCCTCAGCGACTACATCGTTCGCGACAACTACCCGTACTTCAAGGCGATGCAGGCCACCGGCGTCACCCTGAACAACCACACGCTCAACCACCGCTACATGCCGGGCCTGTCGTACGAGCAGCAGCGCGAGGAGATCTGCGGCCAGCAGGACACGATCCAGAAGCAGTTCGGCAAGCGGCCGACCCTCTTCCGGCCGCCGTACGGCAACTACAACCAGGACACGCTGCGCGCGGCGAAGTCCTGCGGCATCAAGGCGGTCCCGCTGTGGAACGCCGAGGCCTTCCCGAACCGGATGGACTACCGGGAGTGGGACCGCGATCTGCACCCCGGCGACATCATCCTCACGCATTTCCGGGGCAAGGAGGACTGGAAGGGCACGATGCCTGACATGATCCGTCATGTCATGAAGACCGTCACGGACAAGGGGTACGCCGTGGCTCGCCTGGAGGACTATCTGTGAAGCACGCGCGCCGGTTGGTAGCCGGAACGCTGGCGGCCGGCGCGCTCGCGCTGTCCCTGACGGGGTGCGGGGACAGCGCGGACACCACCGAACGGCTGGGGCCGAGGACGAAGGCGACGCAGGAGACACCGGCCGTACCCGGCGCGTCCGAGTCGCCTCCCGCGCCGTCGCCGACGGGCGGGGCGGGCGGGGCCTCGGACGAGGCGTACAGGAAGTGGGGCCTGAAGGGTCCCCTGGAGTACGCCCCGAAGCCGGCCCAGAAGCCCGCGATACCGAAGGCGGCCCCGGGCAAGGTCCCGGTGGTCGACCGAATACCCGTCCCGGCCGGGGAGAAGGTCGTCTTCCTGACCTTCGACGACGGCGCGGAGAAGGATCCCGAGTTCCTGAAGATGGCGGCCGATCTGAAGCTGCCGATCAGCATGTTCCTGACGGACAATGTGGCCTCTTCGGACTACGGGCACTTCGAGAAGCTCCGCGACAACGGCTCGGTGAGCACGGTGAACAACCACACGCTGACGCACCCGAACCTGCGGACCCTGTCCTACGCGGCGCAGAAGCACGAGATATGCGGCCAGCAGGAACGCCTGGAGAAGCGCTTCGGCCACCGCCCGCCGCTCTTCCGCCCGCCTTTCGGGAACTACAACGACGACACCCTCCGGGCCGCCTCGGAGTGCGGAGTCTCGTCCCTGGTCCTGTGGCGCGTCTCGATGCAGATCAACAACTTCCAGTACGCCGAGGGCTCCGCCCTCAAGCCGGGCGACATCATCCTGGCCCACTTCCGCGGTCCGTCCGAGCTCAAGGGCACGTCGGAGACCCAGATGACGACACGGATGCTCCAGCGGATCCAGGAACAGGGGTACCGGATAGGGCGGCTGGAGGACTACCTGTAAGAGCGCCCGGAGCCCGGAGCCCCGGAGTCACCCGCTCCTACCCCGTGCTCGACACCACCGGCGTGATAGTCGTTTCCGCCGGCCCGCGGGCGTCCGCCTCGCGTTGGCGTTCCGCGCTGTCGCTGATGCGCAGCAGCAGGGCGATCATGATCCAGTTGGCCAGCAGGGACGAGCCGCCCTTGGCCAGGAACGGCAGCGCCTTGCCCGTCAGGGGGATCAGGCCCGTCACGCCGCCCGCGACCACGAAGACCTGCAGGGCCAGCGCCGAGGCGAGGCCCACGGCGAGGAGCTTGCCGAAGGGGTCGCGGGCGCCGAGTGCCATCCGGAGCCCCCGCTGCACGAGGAGGGCGTACAGGATCAGTACGGCCATGACCCCGGCCAGGCCGAGTTCCTCACCCACCGTGGTGAGGATGAAGTCGCTGCGGCCGGCGAACGCGATCAGCTCGGGGTGGCCCAGGCCGAGGCCCGTGCCCGAGATCCCGCCGGTGCCGAAGCTGAACAGGGCCTGCGCCGACTGGTCCGACGTGACCCCGGGAGGCCGGTTCTCCCAGTAGTAGGACAGCGGCTCCAGCCAGGCCGCCACCCGCGCCTTGACGTGCGGTTCCGTCGAGCCCACGACGAAGGCGCCCGCCGCGGCCATGAGCACCCCGCACACGATCCAGCTGGTGCGCTCGGTGGCGACGTAGAGCATCACCACGAACACGCCGAAGAAGATCAGCGAGGTGCCGAGGTCGCGCTCGAAGACCAGCACCAGCATCGACACGATCCACACCGTCACGATGGGGCCGAGCTGGCGCATCGGGGGCAGCCGCATGCCCAGGAACTTGCGGCCGGTCAGGGCCAGCGAGTCGCGGTGGATGACGAGGTACCCCGCGAAGAAGACCGCGATCATGATCTTCACGAACTCGCCGGGCTGCAGTGAGAAGCCGAAGAGTTTGATCCAGCGCTTCGCGCCGTAGGTGTCGGCGCCGAAGAACGCCGGTGCGATCAGCAGCACCAGCGCCAGCGCCATCGTGATGTAGATGAAGCGCTGCAGCAGCCGGTGGTCGCGCAGCAGCGCCAGCACCAGGATGCAGGCGGCGACCCCGACCACCGTCCACATCAGCTGCTCCGGCGCGTTGGCCTCCGAGTTGTACCGCTCGATGTACCCCTGGTCGAGCCGGTGCAGCAGCACCAGCCCCAGCCCGGTCAGCAGCATGGCCAGGGGGAAGATCAGCGGATCCGCGTAGGCGGCGAAGCGGCGCACGCCCAGGTGACCCACCAGCGACAGCAGCGTCATGCTGATCGTGAAGCCGGCGAGGTTGGGCGGCAGCTCGTCGTTCATCGCGAGGCCCGCTGCGGCGTGGCCGAAGACGGCGATCGCGACGACGAAGACCAGGAGCAGCGCCTCGGTGCGGCGGCGCGCGCCCGCCGACGTCAGGGGTTTCAGTCCACGCACGGGATGCCGCCACCGTCCGCGGGCGCGGGGGAGGGCGGCGGTGAGGACGGCGGCGGGGCCGCGTCCGGTGAGGAGGAAGCGGCGCCCGGTGTGCTCGGGCTCGCAGGGGCCTTGGGCCCGATCTGCTCGGCAATGAGGCGCTTTATCTTCATATCGTCTACGACGTTGATGCCCTCCCCATGGTTCCTTGCGGAGCGTTCGAGGGGGAGTGCCGTGCACCGCACTTTTCCGCCGGAGGGGTTCTTCGCCTGCCGCGCGAACGACAGCAGGTCCCAGACCTCCTCGGTCACCACGTCCTGCTCCGCGGCGCCGATCAGCCCGATCGGCTTCACCGGGTCGGCCGCGGCCGCTTCGATCACGAGGATGCGCGGGCCCCCAAGCGTCACATACCCGGCGCAAAGCACCTGTTCGGCTGATGATCCGGACGGGCGCCGACCCCGGTCTCCCGGGCTCCGCGGCCTGATCCGCGCAACGCCCGGCGGCGAAAATTGGCACTCCGCTTGACCGAGTGCTAATCGCCGGAATAGTCTCGCACCTGGCACTCGCCCCTGGTGAGTGCCAACACAGCGACAGGCAGGTCCGGCACCCGCGACGACGGATCGACCTGGTCGCCACCTCAGACAGTTAACCCCGGATCTCCGAAGGGGGAGGTCGGATCGTGACGACCGCCAGCTCCAAGGTTGCCATCAAGCCGCTCGAGGACCGCATTGTGGTCCAGCCGCTCGACGCCGAGCAGACCACGGCCTCCGGCCTGGTCATCCCGGACACCGCGAAGGAGAAGCCCCAGGAGGGCGTCGTCCTCGCCGTGGGCCCGGGCCGGTTCGAGGACGGCCAGCGTCTCCCGCTGGACGTCAGCGTCGGCGACATCGTGCTGTACAGCAAGTACGGCGGCACCGAAGTGAAGTACAGCGGCGAGGAGTACCTCGTCCTCTCGGCTCGCGACGTGCTCGCGATCGTCGAGAAGTAATTCGCTTCCAGTTTTGATTTGAGCTGCGCCCCTGGTCACCCTGCTGATGCCGGGCGACGAGGGGCGTAGTTCGTTCTAGGCGGTGGAGGTCGCGGTGAGCGGCCGAGGATCGCAACGAGAGGACTGAACCGCTCCCATGCCGAAGATCCTGAAGTTCGACGAGGACGCCCGTCGCGCCCTCGAGCGCGGCGTCAACAAGCTTGCCGACACGGTCAAGGTGACGATCGGCCCCAAGGGCCGCAACGTCGTCATCGACAAGAAGTTCGGCGCGCCCACCATCACCAACGACGGTGTCACCATCGCTCGCGAGGTCGAGCTGGACGACCCGTACGAGAACCTGGGTGCCCAGCTCGTGAAGGAGGTGGCGACCAAGACCAACGACATCGCGGGTGACGGCACCACCACCGCCACCGTGCTGGCCCAGGCGCTGGTCCGCGAGGGTCTGCGCAACGTCGCCGCGGGCGCGTCCCCGGCCGCCCTGAAGAAGGGCATCGACGCTGCGGTCAAGGCCGTCTCCGAGGAGCTCCTCGCGACCGCCCGTCCGATTGAGGACAAGTCCGACATCGCCGCCGTGGCCGCGCTCTCCGCGCAGGACCAGCAGGTCGGCGAGCTCATCGCCGAGGCGATGGACAAGGTCGGCAAGGACGGTGTCATCACCGTCGAGGAGTCCAACACCTTCGGCCTGGAGCTGGAGTTCACCGAGGGCATGGCCTTCGACAAGGGCTACCTCTCGCCGTACATGGTCTCCGACCAGGAGCGTATGGAGGCCGTCCTCGACGACCCGTACATCCTGATCAACCAGGGCAAGATCTCCTCCATCCAGGACCTCCTGCCGCTGCTGGAGAAGGTCATCCAGGCCGGCGCCTCCAAGCCGCTGCTGATCATCGCCGAGGACGTCGAGGGCGAGGCGCTCTCCACCCTCGTCGTCAACAAGATCCGCGGCACCTTCAACGCGGTCGCCGTCAAGGCTCCCGGCTTCGGTGACCGTCGCAAGGCGATGCTCCAGGACATGGCCACCCTCACCGGTGCCACTGTCATCGCCGAGGAGGTCGGCCTCAAGCTCGACCAGGCCGGTCTGGACGTACTGGGCACCGCCCGCCGCGTCACGATCTCCAAGGACGACACGACCATCGTCGACGGTGGCGGCAGCCACGAGGAAGTCGTCGGCCGTGTCAACCAGATCAAGGCCGAGATCGAGTCCACGGACTCCGACTGGGACCGCGAGAAGCTGCAGGAGCGCCTGGCGAAGCTCGCCGGCGGCGTCTGCGTCATCAAGGTCGGCGCCGCCACCGAGGTGGAGCTCAAGGAGAAGAAGCACCGTCTCGAGGACGCCATCTCGGCGACCCGCGCCGCGGTCGAGGAGGGCATCGTCTCCGGCGGTGGCTCCGCGCTCGTCCACGCCGTCAAGGTCCTGGAGGGCAACCTCGGCCTGGCCGGCGACGAGGCCACCGGTGTCGCGGTCGTGCGCCGCGCCGCCGTCGAGCCGCTGCGCTGGATCGCCGAGAACGCCGGTCTCGAGGGTTACGTCATCACCTCGAAGGTCGCCGAGCTCGACAAGGGCCAGGGCTTCAACGCCGCCACCGGCGAGTACGGCGACCTGGTCAAGGCCGGCGTCATCGACCCGGTGAAGGTCACCCGCTCCGCGCTGGAGAACGCCGCTTCCATCGCCTCCCTGCTGCTCACGACCGAGACCCTGGTCGTCGAGAAGCCGGCCGAGGAAGAGGGCGACGCGGGCCACAGCCACGGTCACGGCCACAGCCACTGACGCTGCTGCCGCATGCGGGAAGGCCCCCGTCCCACCGTTTCGTACGGTGGGACGGGGGCCTTCCCTTTGGTCGTGAGGAGTGCGGTCAGGCCGACATGCCCTCCATGATGCCCAGCTGCCGCATCACGCTCATGATGTCGTAGTGCCACCAGCCCTCGGCGATCATGCCGTCCTTGCAGCGGAACGTCGTCGAGCCGGTAGCGGTGACCTTCTTGCCGGTCGGCGCGAGGCCCATGAACTCACCCGTGTGCGTCGCGTTCCAGGTCCACAGGGTGGTGACGAAGTCGCCTTCGGCGATTTGCTGGTTCTTGGTGAAGGACATCTCGAAAGCGGACCGCCACATGTTCAGGTCCGCCATCAGGGCGTCGATCCCCTGGGCGTCGGGGTCGGCCTTGACCATGTCGTGGTCGGCGTAGTCGGAGGCGAAGATCTCCTCGGCGACGGAACGGTCGCCCGTCATGGCCAGCTCGTCGAACATCCGGTCCGCGAGCATCTTGTTGAGGTTCTCGTCCCGGACGACGTCCAGGTTGGTGAAGCTGGGCATCCCGTCACAGAGGGCCATCATCTCCTGGAACATCCTGTCCGTCTCCGGGAGGTGAGAGTTCTTCATGGCCTCTTCGTACGAGGGGAATTCGACCACGTCCACGTAGTGGTTCTCGTTCTCGCGGTCCCTGCCCACGATGCTGTGGGTGACGGTGCGCTTGCCCTGGCTCTGCGAGACGTACTGGTCGAGCAGCTGGTTGAGGTCATCCTGCCGACTGGTCTTGTAATCGATTATCTGTACGAATGTCATGGCGGTCTCCCGGGCTCGATGGGGCATGTCTATTTTAGGGAGATTTCGCCGAGTTGGCCGGTCTACCGGTGAGTACGCGGGCGGCTACTGGGGACCGTACTTGCGGCCCGTACGCGAGGACACGCCGCCCAGCAGCCCGCGCGGCGTCAGCTTCACCACGCCCATCAGCGCCTTGTACCGCGGGTCCGGGATCGACACCGTCTTCCCCCGCGCCAGGTCGGCCAGCGCCGCGGCCACGAGCTTGTCGGCGTCGAGCCACATCCAGCCGGGGATGTTGTCCGTGCCCATGCCCGCACGCTGGTGGAACTCCGTCCGGACGAAGCCGGGGCAGAGCGCCATCATCCGAACCCCGGATCCCGCCATGTCCTTCGCCGCGCCCTGGGTGAACTGCACGACCCAGGCCTTGCTCGCCCCGTACGTGCCGCGCGGTACGAAGGCGGCCACCGAGGCCACGTTGATCACGCCGCCGCGGCCGCGCGAGCGCATCGATCCGGCGGCCGCCGAGGTCAGCCGCAGGACCGCCTCGACGTGCACCTTCAGCATGGTGAGCTCGTCGGCCATGGAGACCTCGAGGTAGCGGCCCTTGTTGCCGAAGCCGGCGTTGTTGACCAGCAGGTCGACCGGGTGGGTGCGGTCGCCGAGGCGCTCCTCGACCGCCGCGATGCCCTCCTCGGCGGACAGGTCGGCGGCCAGCACCTCGGCCTCGATGCCGTGCCGGTCGTGCAGCTCGGTGGCCTGCTCTCCCAGCCGCTTGGTGTCGCGCGCCACCAGCACCAGGTTGTGGCCCTGGGCGGCGAGCCGCCGGGCGAAGGCGGCGCCGATGCCCGCCGTGGATCCCGTAATCAACGCAGTCGTCATAGGCGCAACCTAGCCGCCCCGGGTGTCGGTTCTACCTCGCCCCGGCTCCGGCCCCGTACTTCTCCACGTACCGGCGCACGGTCTCGTGGCCCTCCGGCTCCATCGCGGTACCCGCCGCCAGGGTGCGCGGCAGCAGGGCGCGCTCCGTCGTGAACGCGCGGAACCAGAACTCCACCGTCACCTCGTGGTCCGCGCGGTGGATGACCTCGATGGCGTCGCCGGGGGAGGCCGACCCCTCCTCGATCACCCGCAGGTACGCGCCCGGCCGCGCCGCCTGGGTGAACCGCCTGACCCAGGCGCTCTCGCCGAGGGCCCCCTGGAAGGTCCGGCACGGGATGCGGGCCGAGGCGACTTCGAGGACCAGGTCCGCGCCGACCCGCCAGCGGTCGCCGAGACGCGCGCCGTTCAGGTCGATGCCGGAGGTGGTGAAGTTCTCGCCGAAGATCCCGCCGGGCAGCTCGCGGCCCAGCTCGGCCTCCCAGAGGTCCAGGTCCTCGCGCGCGTATGCGTAGACGGCCTGGTGGTCGCCACCGTGGTGGCGGCGGTCGCACACGGCGTCGCCCTCCAGGCCGCTGCCGAGGCCGGTTGCCCTGGGGCCCGGGGCGAAGACGCGGACCGGTCCGGGGACCGGGCGCTTGCCGTGGCCCGTCACCCCGCCCTCCGCGTCGGTGTAGTCGACGGCCTCGGCGCGGCCGACGTTGACGGAGATCAGATGCATGGGACCCATGCCCACACGCTAACCGAGCGTGCCCCAAAGTGTCACGACGGTATTCGCGCGACGGTCAAAGCAGGGCTTATGCTCGAAAGGTGATCGAGGCACGACATCTCCGGGTTCTGCGCGCTGTCGCCGGGACCGGCTCCTTCTCCGCCGCCGCCCGCGAGCTCGGCTGCACCCAGCCGGCCGTCTCCCAGCAGATGAAGGCGCTGGAGCAGTCGGCCGGCACCCCGCTGCTCATCCGCACCGGCCGCGAGATGCGGCTGACCCAGGCCGGTGAGGCCCTGGTCCGGCACGCCTCGGGCATCCTGGCCGGGCTGACCGCGGCCGAGGAGGAGGTCGCGGCCATCGCCGGGCTGCGCGCGGGCCGGGTCCGGCTGGTGTCCTTCCCCAGCGGCAGCTCCACGCTGGTGCCCACCGCGCTCGCCGCGATGCGCGCCGAGCACCCGGGCACCCGCGTCTCCCTGGTCGAGGCCGAACCGCCGCGCTCGGTGGAGATGCTGCGCGAGGGGGACTGCGACCTGGCGCTGGCCTTCCGGTACGGCGGATCGGCGGGTTCCGTCGCGGAGTGGGAGGACCTCGTCGTGCGCCCGCTGCTGACCGACCGCCTCGTCGGGCTGGTCCCCGACGGGCACCGGCTGGCCGGGGCGGAGCGCGTGGGCATGGCGGAGCTGGCCGACGAGCCCTGGATCGCGGGCTGTCCGCGCTGCCGCCGCCATCTGGTGGAGGTGTGCGAGAACGCGGGCTTCACCCCGCGGATCGACTTCGCGACCGACGACTATCCGGCGGTGGTCGGCCTGGTCGGCGCCGGGCTGGGCGTCGCGGTGGTGCCGGAGCTCGCGGTGGAGTCCGTACGGGCGAAGGGCGTGAGCACGGTGGCCGTGGAGCCGGCCGTCGAGCGGGAGGTCGTGGCGCTGACCCTGCCCGACCTGGCCAGGGTCCCGGCGGTGGCCGCGACCCTGGACGAGCTGGAGCGGGCCGCCACGCGCTGACCGTACTCATGCGTCGGGTACGGCCGAACGCGTGACGTTCCACGCAGGACTGCGACACGCCCGGGCACGGCGGCGGTCCGAGAATCTCGCGGACACCGCAGCAACGTTCCTTCGGACGTTTGTACTCGTATCAGTGCGGCGGGATCGGTCCGATCGTGCTGGATGCGGGGATCAGGCGATGCCGGGCGCGGCCCATCAGTTCCTCGCGCTCGTCCTCGGTGAGGCCTCCCCACACCCCGTAGGGCTCGCGGACGGCGAGTGCGTGCGCGGCGCATTCCGAACGAACCGGGCATCGCATGCAGACCTCTTTAGCCGAGGCCTCGCGCGCGCTCCTGGCCGCGCCCCGCTCGCCTTCCGGGTGGAAGAAGAGGGAGCTGTCGACCCCGCGGCAGGCGGCGAGCAGCTGCCAGTCCCAGAGGTCGGCGTTCGGTCCGGGGAGGCGGGAGAAATCTGCCATTGGTAGTCCTCTTGGTGCCGATACTGAGGCGGATACGGTCCATGTCTCCACACCTACTGTCGGAGTAGATGTAAATATGACTCATTGGGAATCTAGCCTCAGACACGTGCCAAACGGAAGGAAAGCCGCCAAATAGGGCATAGCTCCAGATGGAGGACGAGCGGCTCGTGCCTCCACCGCCGTGATCGCATCCTCACGTAGAGTGCTGAAGGTGTCCGTCCGACCCGTAACTCTTTCGAGTGACCATCGTTGAGAGTGCGAAGGCGGTTGAACCAATAAGTTCTCGGACAGGTGTCCGGGAGCATCGACCGCACAGGTGACGATACGTACCAGCCTGGAGGCTCAAGGTGACGCGCATCAGCAGCTGCGGAGGGCGGTCATGACATCCGTCCTCGTCTGCGACGACTCCCCGCTTGCCCGAGAGGCGCTCCGTCGCGCGGTTGCCACCGTGCCCGGCGTCGAGCGTGTGACGACGGCTGCCAACGGCGAGGAAGTCCTCCGCCGCTGGGGTGCCGACCGCTCCGACCTGATTCTGATGGATGTACGGATGCCCGGTCTCGGCGGTGTGGAGACGGTCCGCCGGCTGCTCTCGGCCGACCCCGGCGCCCGCATCATCATGCTGACGGTCGCCGAGGACCTGGACGGCGTGGCCCTCGCGGTCGCCGCCGGCGCCCGGGGCTATCTGCACAAGGACGCCTCGCGCGCCGAACTGCGGGCCACGGTCACCCAGGCCCTCGCCGACCCGACCTGGCGGCTGGCCCCGCGCCGGCTCCGCTCGGCCGAGATGGGCGCGGCGCCCACCCTCACCGCCCGTGAGATCCAGGTGCTGGAAGGCATGAGCCACGGCCGGTCCAACGCGGAGATCGGGCGCGAGCTCTTCCTCTCCGAGGACACGGTCAAGACGCACGCCCGCAGGCTGTTCAAGAAGCTCGGCGCCTCGGACCGGGCGCACGCCGTGGCGCTCGGTTTCCGCTGGGGCCTGGTCCGCTGACCCACGGGTCGCGGTCCGGTCCGTGTCCCGCCGTACCCGGTGCGCACCCGGGGATTGGCGGGGCACAATCCGGGGGACGTGTCGCTTCGTGCGCGATGCCGCATCCTTGAGGGTGTGCCGCATTCTTGGAGATGTGGGGTCCCCGTCCTTGGGGACCATTCGGCCGAGCGGGAGGGGAGGGCGCAATCATGAGTTCCGGCGCACCCGCTCATAACGCTTCGATGCACGAAACCGGCCGTGGTGCCACGGATGCTCCGGCGTCAAGGCACCATGGATTGATGCGTGACGACGAGGCCCTGGGGTCACCCGCGGCCACAGGCCCCACCGGCGCCGCCAAAGGCGGTAGTGCCGGGGGTGTCAGCGCGCTCGTACGCCGAGCCGTGGAGGGCGACGAGCAGGCCACGCACGACCTGCTCGCGTTCGTCCACCCGCTCGCCATCCGCTACTGCCGCACCCGGCTCTCGCGGCTCCCGGGTGACGCCCGCCATTTCGTGGAGGACCTGGCGCAGGAAGTCTGCGTCGCCGTCCTGATGGCCCTGCCGCGCTACCGGGACACCGGGCGGCCCTTCGAGGCCTTCGTCTTCGCGATCGCCGCGCACAAGGTCGCCGACCTGCAGCGGGCCGCCATGCGGCACCCGGGCAGCACGGCCGTGCCCTCGGACGAGATGCCGGAGCGGCCCGACGACTCGCTGGGTCCGGAGGAGCGGGCACTGCTCAGCAGTGACGCGGCCTGGGCCAAGAAGTTGCTGGCCAACCTTCCGGAGAACCAGCGCGAGCTCCTCGTACTGCGGGTGGCCGTCGGGCTGACCGCCGAGGAGACCGGGCAGATGCTCGGCATGTCCCCCGGGGCGGTGCGCGTCGCCCAGCACCGGGCGCTCAGCCGGCTCCGCGCGCTCGCCGAGCAGTAGGACTCCCTGCGGGAATGCCGCCAGGTGTCCCGCGGGAAATCCCAGAAGGGATCTCCGTAGGAAACTACGAAACTTCTGCTTGACCTTGGTCGTGGAATGAGACGCGTCGGGATCCCGTTAGCATGGACATCCGCGCTGAGCAAGACCATTTGGGAAGGTGTCATGACCGCCGACGGAGTGCCCGACAAATTCGCCACGCTCGGACTGACCTACGACGACGTGCTGCTGCTGCCGGGCGCGTCGGACATGTCGCCTGATGCGATCGACACCTCTTCCCTCATCTCCCGGAACGTGCGCGTGAACGTTCCACTGCTGTCCGCTGCGATGGACAAGGTCACCGAGGCCCGCATGGCCATCGCGATGGCCCGCCAGGGCGGCGTCGGCGTACTGCACCGCAACCTGTCGATCGCCGACCAGGCCAACCAGGTCGACCTGGTCAAGCGCTCCGAGTCCGGCATGGTCACCGACCCGATCACGGTGCACCCGGACGCGACCCTCGGCGAGGCCGACCAGCTCTGCGCGAAGTTCCGCATCTCCGGCGTCCCGGTCACGGACGCGGCGGGCAAGCTGCTCGGCATCGTCACCAACCGCGACATGGCCTTCGAGTCGGACCGCAGCCGCCAGGTGCGCGAGGTCATGACCCCGATGCCGCTGGTCACGGGCAAGGTCGGCATCTCCGGCGTGGACGCCATGGAGCTGCTGCGCCGCCACAAGATCGAGAAGCTTCCGCTGGTCGACGACGCGGGCATCCTCAAGGGCCTCATCACGGTCAAGGACTTCGTCAAGGCCGAGAAGTACCCGAACGCCGCCAAGGACAGGGAGGGCCGGCTGCTCGTCGGCGCGGCCGTCGGTGTCGCCGGTGACGCGTACGACCGCGCCCAGGCCCTGATCGAGGCGGGCGCCGACTTCATCGTCGTCGACACCGCGCACGGCCACTCCCGTCTCGTCGGCGACATGGTCGCCAAGATCAAGTCGAACTCGGGCGTGGACGTCATCGGCGGCAACGTCGCCACCCGCGACGGCGCCCAGGCGCTGATCGACGCCGGCTGCGACGGCATCAAGGTCGGTGTCGGCCCGGGCTCCATCTGCACCACCCGCGTGGTCGCCGGCATCGGCGTCCCGCAGGTCACCGCGATCTACGAGGCCTCGCTGGCCGCCAAGGCCGCGGGCGTCCCCGTCATCGGCGACGGCGGCCTCCAGTACTCCGGCGACATCGCGAAGGCCCTGGTCGCGGGCGCCGACACGGTGATGCTCGGCTCGCTGCTCGCGGGCTGCGAGGAGTCCCCGGGCGAGCTGCTCTTCATCAACGGCAAGCAGTTCAAGTCGTACCGCGGCATGGGCTCGCTCGGCGCGATGCAGTCCCGCGGCGACCAGCGCTCCTTCTCCAAGGACCGCTACTTCCAGGAGGGCGTGGGCGGCGACGACAAGCTCATCCCCGAGGGCATCGAGGGCCAGGTTCCCTACCGCGGCCCGCTCTCCGCGGTCGTGCACCAGCTCGTCGGCGGCCTGCGTCAGTCGATGTTCTACGTCGGCGGCCGCACGGTCCCCGAGCTGCAGGACCGGGGCCGTTTCGTCCGGATCACCTCGGCGGGCCTCAAGGAGAGCCACCCGCACGACATCCAGATGACGGTCGAAGCACCGAACTACAGCCGCAAGGGCTGAACAGAGTGACCGTGGAAGGGGCGGGCCCGTCGGGCCCGCCCCTTCGCCGTGCCCGCCGTGCCGTCCGTACAGCGGTCATGGGAACGCGACTCTCCGGCGTTCGGGGATACTGGACGGGCAGACCCAGAGGAAAGGCCACCACACGTGACTGAGATCGAGATCGGGCGCGGCAAGCGCGGCCGCAGGGCGTACGCGTTCGACGACATCGCCATCGTCCCGAGCCGGCGTACCCGGGACCCGAAGGAGGTCTCGATCGCCTGGCAGATCGACGCGTACCGCTTCGAGCTCCCCTTCCTGGCCGCCCCCATGGACTCGGTCGTCTCCCCGCAGACCGCGATCCGCATCGGCGAGCTCGGCGGCCTCGGCGTGCTGAACCTCGAAGGCCTGTGGACCCGCTACGAGGACCCGCAGCCGCTGCTCGACGAGATCACGGAGCTGGACGAGGAGTCCGCGACCCGCCGTCTCCAGGAGATCTACTCCGCGCCGATCCAGGCGGACCTGATCCGGCAGCGCATCAAGGAGGTGCGCGACTCGGGCGTCGTCACCGCCGCCGCGCTCTCCCCGCAGCGCACCGCCGAGTTCTCCAAGGCCGTCGTGGACGCGGGCGTGGACATCTTCGTGATCCGCGGCACCACCGTGTCGGCGGAGCACGTCTCCGGCGCCGCCGAGCCGCTGAACCTCAAGCAGTTCATCTACGAGCTCGACGTCCCGGTCATCGTGGGCGGCTGCGCCACCTACACCGCGGCCCTGCACCTGATGCGCACCGGCGCCGCGGGTGTCCTGGTCGGCTTCGGCGGCGGCGCCGCGCACACCACGCGCAACGTGCTCGGCATCCAGGTCCCGATGGCGACCGCCGTCGCGGACGTGGCCGCGGCCCGCCGCGACTACATGGACGAGTCCGGCGGCCGCTACGTGCACGTGATCGCCGACGGCGGCGTGGGCTGGTCCGGCGACATCCCGAAGGCCGTCGCCTGCGGCGCGGACGCCGTGATGATGGGCTCCCCGCTCGCCCGTGCCACGGACGCGCCCGGCAAGGGCAACCACTGGGGCATGGAGGCCGTCCACGAGGACGTGCCCCGCGGCAAGAAGGTCGACCTGGGCACCGTCGGCACCACCGAGGAGATCCTCACCGGTCCTTCGCACACCCCGGACGGCTCGATGAACATCTTCGGCGCGCTGCGCCGCTCGATGGCCACCACCGGCTACAGCGAGCTCAAGGAGTTCCAGCGGGTCGAGGTCACGGTCGCGGACTCGCAGCACAGCCGCTGACCGGCTCTTTCCCGTACGTACGCCGGAGGGCCGGCACCCCGCTAGGGGTGCCGGCCCTCCGGCGTGTGCGAGGTGGGGCCGGGTCAGTCGCTGACCTTCTTGGCCGCGCCGAAGGCGACGAAGCCGCCGAGCGCGATGAAGAGATAGGTCTTGAAGTCCGCGCCTTCCTTCCAGATGTCGGCGAGGCCGCCGACGCCGGCCTTGTCGAGGACCTCGAACACGCCGACGTTGCCGTAGTCGGCGAGCACGAGGGCGATGAAGAAGAGCTGGCCGAGGTAGACGGCGCCGAGCGAGAGCGCCGCGGCGACCACCGGCAGGACCGGGTTGCGGCCGCCGAGCTTGCCGGCGGCGAGGCCGACGAGGAGGCCGACGCCGGCCGCGGCGTAGCCGATCTCGCGGTCGATGGCGTTCATGATGGCGCCGTAGGCACCGGCCGCGACCAGGGCCGCGACGACGGCGGCGACGATGCCGAGACCGATGTTGCCGGTGCGGGCCGGGGCCGGAGCGGCCGGCGCCGCGGTGAAGGAGTCGGGCGCGGGCGGCTGGATGTTCTGGCTCATGGGTGATCCCCCCCAAGGGATGCGTGGGGCACACGTGTCCAGGGGGACGTATGTGCGAGATAAGTGACGCCGCAGGCTAGCAGGCGGCCATGACATCCGTGAGGGGGATTTCCCGGGCGGTCAGAGGCGGTGGGCGGCGCCCGCGGGGCTGGCGCCACGGGTGTCCAGGAGCAACTGGGCCTTCACCGCGAGGCCTTGCAGGTCGTACGTGCGGTGGTGCTGGAGCAGGATCGTCAGGTCCGCGTTGGCGGCGGCCTCGTACAACGATTCGGCACGGGGAACCGGCTGGTCCCGGACCCGCCAGCCCGCGATGAACGGGTCGTGGTAGCTGACGAGCGCCCCCAGGTCGAGGAGACGGCTGGCGATCTCGCGGGCCGGGGAGCCCTCCTGGTCGGCGAGGTCCGGTTTGTAGGTGACGCCCAGGAGGAGGACGCGGGCGCCGCGGGCGGATTTGCCGTGTTCGTTCAGCAGGGTGGCGGACCGCTGGATGACGTACTGCGGCATCCGGTTGTTGATCTCCTGTGCCAGGCCGATCATGCGCAGGGGGTGGCCGGGGGTGCGGGTGGTGTGGGGGAGGTAGTTCGGGTCGAGGGGAACTCCGTGGCCGCCGACCCCGGGGCCGGGGCGGAACGCCTGGAAGCCGTACGGCTTGGTCTCGGCGCAGCGGATGACGTCCCACAGGTCGACGCCGAGGTCGTGGCAGAGCACCGCCATCTCGTTCATGAGGGCGATGTTCACGTGCCGGTAGTTGGTCTCCAGGAGCTGTACGGTCTCGGCCTCGCGCAGGCCGCGGGCGCGGACGACCTTCTCGGCGAGACGCGCGTAGAAGGCGTGCGCGGACTCCGTGCAGGCGGGGGTGAGGCCGCCGATCACCTTAGGGGTGTTGGCGATGCAGTGCGTGCGGTTGCCCGGGTCGAGGCGGCTGGGGGAGTAGGCCAGATGGAAGTCGCGGCCCGCCCGGAGTCCGGAGCCCTCTTCGAGGATCGGGCGGAGGTAGTCCTCGGTGACGCCCGGGTGGACGGCGGATTCGAGGATCACGGTGGTGTGGGGGCGCAGCCGGGCGGCGAGGGCGTGCCCGGCCTCGCCGACGGCGGACAGGTCCAGTGCGCGATCGGCGCCGAGCTGGGTGGGCGCGCAGATGACGGCGGTGCGGACCCGGCCGAGCTCGGCGGGGTTGGTGGTGACCCGGAAGCCGGCCGCCGACATGCGGCGGATCTCGGCGGCGGTGAGGGTGGAGTCCGTGACCGGACCGCTGTCGTAGCCGACCGTCTCGATCCCGGCGGCGACGGCCGCCTGGGCGAGGGGGAGGCCGAGATGGCCGAGTCCGATGACGGCGAGGTCTGCGGGCATGGGGGTGCCGTCCCTTCCCTGACATAAGGGGGATGCGCGCGCAAGTCCTGTGGACGGGCAAAGCCCGGAGGGAGCTGGCGCAATGTCAGACTAGGCGTATATATGAAAGATATGTCGCATTCTGGGGTGGAGGTCGCCGTTGTGTTGTCCACAGGCGGTGGCTGATGTGGGTGCGGGCGGTCAGAATCATGAAACGGGGCATGTGAGCGGGATCACCCGCACGACGCGGGGAACACCCGCACCAACGGGAGGCAGCCGTGAGGACAGCGACACTGGGACCGGCGCAGCGGGCCGAGGCCCTCGCCCGGATGGCCGAGCGGGAGCTGGACGTACTGGTCGTGGGCGCGGGCGTGGTCGGCGCCGGCACCGCGCTCGACGCGGCGACCAGAGGTCTGTCGACCGGGCTGGTCGAGGCGCGCGACTGGGCGTCCGGCACGTCGAGCAGGTCGAGCAAGCTCATCCACGGCGGCCTGCGGTATCTGGAGATGCTCGACTTCGCCCTCGTACGGGAGGCGCTGAAGGAGCGCGGCCTGCTGCTGGAGCGCCTCGCGCCGCACCTCGTGAAACCGGTGCCGTTCCTCTACCCCTTGCAGCACAAGGGCTGGGAGCGGCTGTACGCGGGCTCGGGCGTCGCGCTCTACGACGCGATGTCGGTCTCCAGCGGGCACGGGCGGGGGCTGCCGGTGCACCGGCACCTGTCGCGCAAGCGAGCCCTGCGGGTGGCGCCGGCGTTGCGCAAGGACGCGCTGGTGGGAGCCCTGCAGTACTACGACGCCCAGATGGACGACGCGCGGTACGTGGCCACGCTGGTGCGGACGGCCGCGGCGTACGGGGCGCACTGCGCCAACCGGGCGAGGGTGATCGGCTTCCTGCGCGAGGGCGAACGGGTGGTCGGAGCGCGGGTGCGTGACGTCGAGGGCGGCGGGGAGTACGAGATCCGCGCGAAGCAGGTCGTGAACGCGACGGGGGTATGGACGGACGACACCCAGGCGCTGATCGGGGAGCGCGGGCAGTTCCACGTGCGGGCGTCGAAGGGCATCCACCTGGTCGTACCGAAGGACCGGATCCATTCGAGCACCGGGCTGATCCTGCGGACGGAGAAGTCGGTGCTGTTCGTCATCCCCTGGGGCCGGCACTGGATCGTGGGGACCACGGACACCGACTGGGACCTGGACAAGGCGCACCCGGCGGCGTCGAGCGCGGACATCGACTACCTGCTGGAGCACGTGAACTCGGTGCTGTCGGTACCCCTGACGCGTGACGACGTACAAGGCGTGTACGCGGGACTGCGGCCGTTGCTGGCCGGGGAGTCGGACGCGACGAGCAAGCTGTCGCGCGAGCACACGGTGGCGCACCCGGTGCCGGGGCTGGTGGTGGTCGCGGGCGGCAAGTACACGACGTACCGGGTCATGGCGAAGGACGCGGTCGACGAGGCGGTGCACGGGCTGGACCAGCGGGTCGCCGAGTGCGTGACGGAGGACGTGCCGCTGGTGGGCGCGGAGGGGTACCGGGCGCTGTGGAACGCGCGGGCGAGGACCGCGGCCCGGACGGGTCTTCATGTGGTGCGGGTGGAGCACCTGTTGAACCGGTACGGATCGCTGACGGAGGAGTTGCTGGACCTGATCGCCGCCGACCCGGGGCTGGGGGAGCCGGTGGCCGGGGCGGAAGACTACCTGCGGGCCGAGATCGTGTACGCCGCCTCGCACGAGGGGGCGCGGCACCTGGACGACGTGCTGACGCGGCGGACGCGGATCTCGATCGAGACCTTCGACCGGGGGACGCGGTCGGCGCGCGAGTGCGCGGAGTTGATGGCGCCGGTGCTGGGGTGGGACAAGCAGCAGATCGAGAAGGAAGTGGAGCACTACGAGAAGAGGGTCCAGGCGGAGCGGGAGTCGCAGCGCCAGCCCGACGACCAGACGGCGGACGCGGCGCGGCTGGGGGCACCCGACATCGTTCCGTTGTAACTCCGGGATGCGGAAGGGGGAACCGCGGACCCGGGGCGCCCGTCCGTTGCGGAGTGAGGAACAATGAGGGATCTGCCGGGGCGGGTTACCGCGGACCCCGGCAGCTGCCGGGGCCGCCGGAGCGGGCGGCACGATCGCAGAGGGGACGCATGTCGAAGCCGGAGCACGGGACGCCTGCGGCGAAGCCCGACGATGTGGGGGTTGCGGCTCCGGCTGAGTCGGCCGAGGCCGCGCCTGTTGAGGGCGCGAAGCCTGAGGCTGCGAAGCCGGGGTTGACGAAGGGTGAGCCCGAGGACGCGAAGCCGGTGGCCGCCGCCACGCCTGCGGCGAAGCCGGAGGATGCCAAGCCTGCGGCTGGGGCTGCGGCTGCGGCTGGGGCTGGGGCTGCGTCTGCGGCGGAGTCCGAGGCCGGCCAGGCCGAACCTGCTCCCGCGGCGGAGCCCGAGGACGCGAAGCCGGTGACTGACGCCGGTGCGTCCAAGGCCGGGACCAAGGGCGCGAAGCCCGCTGCGAAGCCCAAGGCCGAGGACGCGAAGCCCGCGGCGAAGGCCGAGGACGCGAAGCCCGCGGCGAAGGCCGAGGGGGCCAAGGCCGGGGGCATCAAGGCTGAGGGCATCAAGGCCGGGGCCGCGCCCACTGCGAAGCCCAAGGCCGACGAGGCCGTGCCCGCTCCTGTGGCGGAGCCGGCGGATGCGAAGCCCGCGGCGGCCGGGGCCGACCCGGCGAAGCCCGTCAATCCCGTGGTGGAGAAGGCCGATGCCGTCGCCGCCGAGGTCAAGGCCAGGGCCGAGGCCGCCAAGTCGGCGGGGGACGGCCAGGACAAGGGCCGGCTGCTCGCGGGCAGGTACCGGCTGGGCGCCGTGCTCGGCAAGGGCGGCATGGGTACCGTCTGGCGGGCGGAGGACGAGACCCTCGGCCGGATCGTCGCCGTCAAGGAACTCCGCTTCGGCAGCGGGGTCGACGAGGACGAGAAGCGCCGCCTCATCACCCGCACCCTCCGCGAGGCCAAGGCCATCGCCCGGATCCGGAGCGGAGGCGCGGTCACCGTCTTCGACGTCGTCGACGAGGACGCCCGCCCCTGGATCGTCATGGAGCTCATCGAGGGCCCCTCGCTCGCCGAGTTCATCCGGGAGAACGGCCCCCTCACCCCGCACCGCGCCGCCGAGGTCGGCCTCGCGGTGCTCGACGTCCTGCGCGCCGCGCACGGCCAGGGCATCCTGCACCGGGACGTCAAGCCGTCCAACGTGCTCATCGCCGCCACCGGCCGCGTCGTCCTCACCGACTTCGGCATCGCGCAGGTCGAGGGCGACCCCTCCGTCACCTCCACCGGCATGCTCGTCGGCGCACCCTCCTACATCTCCCCGGAGCGCGCCCGCGGTTACAAGCCCGGGCCGCCCGCCGACATGTGGTCGCTCGGAGGCCTGCTGTACGCCGCCGTCGAGGGCGTGCCGCCGTACGACAAGGGCTCCGCCCTCGCCACCCTCACCGCGGTGATGACCGAGCCGGTCGAGCCGCCCAAGAACGCCGGCCCGCTGACCGAGGTCATCTACGGCCTGCTCGCCAAGGACCCGGCCCACCGCCTCGACGACGTCCGGGCGCGGGCGATGCTCACCGCCGTCGTCAACGCCCCCGAGCCCGCTCCGGCTCCCGTGGCGGCCCCGGCTGCCGAAGAGACCCGGCAGATCTCGCTGGCGGACGCCAAGGCGGCCGCGGACAAGGTCGCCGCCGAGAAGGCCGCCGAGAAGGCGGCGAAGAAGGAACGCGAGCGGCGGGAGCGCGAGCAGCGCGAACGCGCCCGCGCCGCGCTGAAGTCGGCCCGCAAGGCGGCGGCGGTCGCCTCCGCCACCACGGCGGCCACGGCCGCGGAGGCGCCGGCGTCCGAGCCCAGGCCCACGGCCAGGACCGGCCCGGTGGCGGCCCCGCTCACCGACGTCATGCCGCGCCGCACCATCGCGCTCGCGATAGCCGCAGTGCTGGTCGTCATCGCGGCGGTCGGCTCGCTCATCGCCTACGCCGTCAGCGGCGACGACACGGACGGCCACAAGGACGAGGGCAAGGGCGGCAAGACCACCCCCTCCGCGTCGGCCGACCAGTCCCCGGGCGCCACCCCGTCGGCTCCCCAGCCCTCGGCGAAGCCCGGCGAGCAGGGCGGGGCCAACGGCAACGCCACCCCCGGCGGCCAGGGTCAGGGGCAGGGACAGGGACAGCAGACCCCGTCCGCCGGCCAGGTCCAGGGCCAAGGCGCACAGCCCGGGGGAGCGGGCGGCGCACTCCCCGAGGGATACGCCGTGCTGACGGATCTGGGCTTCCACTTCTCCATGGCCATGCCCGCGGGCTTCCACCGTACGGGCACGGCGGGCGAGAACTCCGGCGGGATATACAGCCGCGACGGCGGCTTCCCGCGGATCCAGGTCGACTACAACGCCAAACCCGGTGACGACGCGCGTTCCGCCTGGCTGAGCCTGGCTCCGTCCACCGCGAACAGCAGCAAGAACTACCGACTGATCGGCATCAACACGACGACGTACCGGAACTACCCGACCGTCGCGGACTGGGAGTTCGAGCGAGAGCAGGGCGGCATGAAGGTCCGGGTTCTCAACCGCGGCTTCAGGGCGGACGCGACGCACGGCTACGCCATCATGATCAGCTGCCCTGCGGACCAGTGGGACGGCCCCGAGTGCACGCAGATGCGCAGCACCGCGTTCGAGACCTTCCAGATGCTCGGCTGACCTCGGGACGCGGGCGGCCCGCGCGACGTATCGTGGCAGCGGGGCCACGGGGACCCCGCCGCACTCGGGGGAGGCGATGTGGAGGACTACGCGGGCCGGATCCTGGCTCACCGTTACCGTCTGCCGCTCCCGCCGACGGACGAGTACGAACTGGTCGAGACCCGGGCCTTCGACACCCGCAGCGGGCAGGAAGTCCTGGTGCGGCAGGTGCCGTTGCCGGAGGTCGTGGACGCCGAACTGCTGGACGGGCAGCGGGCCGTCCCGGCGGCGGGGCGCCGCGCCGCGGGCGATCTGCCGGCAGTGCGCCGCGCGATCGAGGCGGCGCAGGCCGCGGCCTCCATCCCCGACCACCCCCGGCTGGACCAGGTCTTCGACGTGTTCGCCGAGGACGGGTCGCTGTGGATAGTGAGCGAACTGGTCCCTGCCAGGCCGCTGGCGGCGTTGATAGCCGATGAACCGCTGAGCCCCTACCGGGCGGCCGAGGTGGCCTCGGACGTGCTGACCGCGCTGCGGGTGCTGCACGCGCACGGCTGGACCCACCGGAACATCACCGTGCGGACGGTGCTGGTCTGCGACGACGGGCGGGTCGTGCTGACCGGCCTCGCGGCCGGAGCGGCGGAGGAGGCCCTCTGCGGGTACGACCCCGTCCCGGGCACCGCCGACACCGGGGTCTCCGGCGGTGACGCGGGGTGGGGAGGCCCGGGCCGCCCGGCGGGCCGGGAGACCGGAAGGGGCGACGGGTCCGTCCGTGCGGCCGTCCCGGGTGCGGGGTCCGTCGGCTCCCGCATGGACGCGGGATGGGGCCGTCCGGACGCCCCGGCGGGCCACGAGCCCGGGCCGCAGCCCGTGCCCGAGGCCGGTTACGCGCCGCTCGTGGCTCCCGGGTACGACACCGGGCCGCGGTACAACGACCACATCACCCCCGCACGTCCGCAGGAGCGGCCCGAGCTCAATGCCGCCGCGCGGGCCGGGGCCATCGCCGCGTACCGGGCAGGGGCGCGGGCCGCCGCCGCCGAGGTCGGCGAGCAGCGCAAGGCCGAGCCCGTGGTCGTGCCGGAGCCGAGGCCGCAGGGGTCTACCCTCCCGCAGGGGTACTCGTACCCGTACGGCGGCCCGGAGACCGGTGTCACCGCCTGGCACGGCGCCACCCCCCGCCGCCCGGCCCTTTCCCCACCCGACCGGGCCGAGCCCACGCCGGAGGCCGTGCCCGACCGGGAGCCCGAGCCGGAGCCGGAGCCGGGGCCGCAGCACCCCGCGCTGCCCGCCCAGCTCGCGCTGCCGCGGGGCTACCGCCAGGCCGACACCGCACCGGCCCGACCGCAGCCGCAGCCGCAGCCGCAGCCGGGTTCCGGCACCGGCACGGGCTCCGGCACCGGCACGGGCACCGGGGCGGGCACCGGTGCCGGCGTCGGCACCGGGGCGGGCACCGGCTGGGCAGGCCCCCGGAGCGGGCTGGACGCCGAGCGGGCGCGCCAGACGCGGATGGCCGTCGTCGGAGCCGTCACCGAGCGGTGGGCTCCCGAACAGGCCGGCCCCGTGCACGGGCACTGGCAGCTGGCACCCCCCGTCGGCCCCGCCACCGACCTCTGGGCGCTCGGCGCGCTGCTGTACCGGGCCGTGCAGGGGCACGCCCCGTATCCCGAGGACAGCGTCGTCGAGCTCGTCGAAATGGTCTGTGCCGAGCCCCCCGCCTTCGCGGAGGAGTGCGGCGCGCTCCGCCCGGTCGTGGAGTCGCTGCTGCGTCAGGACCCGACCGAGCGCCCCGACTTCGAGGAGCTCCGCGGCTGGCTGCGCTCGCTCGTACGGTCCGCCCCCGAGCCCGAGGCCGGCTTCGCCATGCTCCCGATGCCGGAGCCCGATCCCGCGAGGCTGCCCGTCGTCCGCCGCCGCGGCGAGCTCCACGGGCGGCACCGCAACCCCGCGGCCCCCCGCAAGCCCCGTTCCCTGGGCCGGACCCTGCTCGTCGGCATCCTGGTCCTGCTCGCCGGAGCCGTGGCGTACGCGATGCTGTTCATGCCCCGGTCCGCCGATCCCCGGGAACCGGGCACCGGCGCGCAGACACCGCCCAAGCAGAGCCCGTCCCACGTGCCCAGCGGCACCCCCGAGTCCAAGCCCGCGCCCCAGACCACCACGCCGCCCCCGACCGCCCCGACGGCCGCGCCGGTTCCCGCCCCGGCCGGCTACACCACGCAGCAGGACCCGGAGCACTTCGAGATCGCGGTCCCCGACGGCTGGGAGCGCCGCGGCATCAACGAGGCGGGTCAGGTGCGCTACACCGGGGGGCAGTTCACCCTGACCGTCGTCCCCGGCCGGGACAAGGTCGAGGGCAACCCGGACCCGGCGGCGTACCAGAAGGACAAGGAGCAGGAGCTGACCCCGTACCGCACCTCCACCTGGTCCACCGTCGGCGACGTCAAGTCCACCAAGGTCGGGCAGCAACTGCGCGCCACCGGCCGCTACACGTGGATCGACGGAACCGGCCGCAACGTCTTCGCCCGCAACTTCGTCGTCGCGCTCGGCGGCAGCTACCACGTCGTCATGGTGACCGGTCCGGAGGACGAGCAGGGCAAGGTCACCGAAGTCTTCGACAAGGCCACGGCGAGTTACAAGTCGGGCGGCTGAAGGCAGCCTGACGGACGGTCAGTGCGGCGATTGCGTCACAGTGCCGCCTTTCGGCGGCCGGGCGGTTCCGGCAGCCCCCGTGGGCTCCGTAATCTGGCCTGAAGTGCAGAGAGCGGCGGGGTTTCGTGGAACAGCAGACAGGTGGGGGCGCCGTGCTGGCGGGCCGGTATCGGCTCGTCGAGCCGATCGGCCGCGGCGGCATGGGCAAGGTGTGGCGCGCGCATGACGAGCTGCTCCACAGGACCGTCGCCGTCAAGGAACTGACGGCGGGTCTGTACGTGGCCCAGGCCGACCGGGACGTCATGCACGCCCGGACGCAGAAGGAGGCCCGGGCCGCGGCCCGGATCCAGCACCCGGCGGTCGTCGTCGTCCACGACGTGCTGGAGCACGACGACCGGCCTTGGATCGTCATGGAGTACATCGACGGCCCCTCCCTCGCGGACGCGGCTAAGGCGGCCGGGCGGATCGAGCCCCGCGAGGCGGCCAGGATCGGGTTGCACGTGCTGGGCGCGCTGCGGGCCGCGCACGCGGTCGGCGTACTGCACCGGGACGTGAAGCCGGGCAACGTGCTGCTGGCCAAGGACGGCCGGGTGCTGCTCACGGACTTCGGGATCGCCGCGATCGAGGGGGATTCCTCCATCACGCGCACCGGTGAGATCGTCGGCTCCATCGACTACCTGGCCCCCGAGCGGGTCACCGGCGGGACGCCGGGCACGGCCTCCGACCTGTGGTCGCTGGGCGCCACCCTGTACACGGCGGTGGAGGCCCGTTCGCCCTTCCGCCGCACCTCGCCCATCTCCAGCCTCCAGGCCGTGGTGAACGACGAACCGCCGGCGCTGCGCCAGGCCGGGGCGCTGGGGCCGGTCATCACGGCATTGCTGCGCAAGGATCCGCAGGAGCGGCCCACGGCCCCGGAGGCCGAGCGGATGCTGCTGGAGGCGATGGAGGGCCGGGCGCCGAAGGCCGCGCAGGCGTACGTGCCGACGCGCGCGGTGACCTCGGAGGAACTCGCCCCCGCGCAGGAGCGGCCCGAGGCGCCGGCCCACCCGGCCCCGGTCGTGGACCTCGCGGCGACGGCCCCACTGCCGGACTCGGGCGGACAGGGAGGGCCTGGCGGGCCCGCCGGGCCGGTCCCCGCTCCCGCCGAGGCTCCGTCGTCGGGCTGGGTCAAGCGCGCCGCGGCCGTCGCCCTGGTGGCGGCGCTGCTGGGCGGGGGCGGTGTCTTCGCGGTGCTGAAGTACACCGGCGAAAAGGGCGACGACGCGGACAAGACCGCGAGCGCCCCCGACCAGCGGCCGCCGGCCGGGTACACCGAGGTCGTCGACCCCACCGGCTTCACCCTCTTCGTCCCGGACGGCTGGACGCGCCAGATGAACGGCGACCAGATCGACTACACCCCGGACAACGGGAACCACTTCATCCGGATCGCCGTCGACTCCACCCCGGACTACGTGAACCCGCTCGCGCACCTGCTCGACCTTGAGAAGCAGGTGCAGAAGCGGACGGACTACAAGAAGCAGTGGCTGAACCAGAACACCTTCCGGGACAGCACCCGGGCCGCGCTCTGGGACTTCAGCTGGACGGAGAAGCAGAACCACCCCGGTCCGCGCCGGGCCAAGGAGCAGATGTACATCGCCCCGGACGGCACGGAGTACGCCGTCTACATGTCGAGCCCGGCCGCCGACTGGGCCACGACCCAGCAGCACTTCGACATCGTGCTCAGCGGCTGGGAGCCGCCTGCCGCGAAGCCCTGATTCCGTCATCCTGCCAGCGATCACTGGCGGAAATGGCAAAATCCGGTTACCGACGGGTATCCAAAGCCTTCCGGGCGCAATACGCTCACCGCCATGACGGACTCGCAGGCCCCGGCCCCCCTCCGCACCGCACCGGAACCCACCAACCCGGTCGCCCCGGCCCCGGCCGGCGCCCGCACCGCCGCCGACGTGGTGACGCCCGACCTGGTCGCCCGCCTCACCCGCGGAGTGATCGGCTCCGGCCGCACCGCCAACCACACCCCCTTCACCGGGGACCGGCTGGCCGAACTCCCCGAAGCCACCCCCGAGGACGTCGCCGAGGCCTTCGACCGGGCCCGCGCCGCCCAGCCCGCCTGGGCGGCCGTCCCCGTACGCAAGCGGGCCGCGGTCCTGCTGCGCTTCCACGACCTGGTCCTGGCCCGGCAGGCCGAGGTCCTCGACCTCATACAGCTGGAGACCGGCAAGGCTCGCCTGCACGCCCACGAGGAGGTCCAGGCCGTCGCCATCGCGGCCCGCCACTACGGCCGCAAGGCCCCCTCGTACCTGCGCCCCAAGGGCCACACGGGCGCCATGCCCACCCTCACCAAGGTCACCGAGCTGCGCCAGCCGCGCGGGGTCGTCGGCCAGATAGCGCCCTGGAACTACCCGCTCGAACTGTCGGTCGGCGACGCCCTGCCCGCCTTCGTGGCGGGCAACGCCCTCGTCATGAAGCCCGACACCGAGACCGCGCTGACGGCCCTGTGGGCCCGCGACCTGCTGATCGAGGCGGGCCTGCCCGCCGAGGTCTTCCAGATCGTCCTCGGCGAGGGGCCGGTCGTCGGCCCCGAGGTGGTCCGGCACGCCGACTACGTCTCCTTCACCGGCTCCACCCGTACCGGCCGGGAGGTCGCCCAGGGGGCGGCCGCCCGCCTCGTCGGCGTCTCCCTCGAACTCGGCGGCAAGAACGCCATGCTGGTGCTGCACGACGCCGACGTCGAGAAGGCCGCCGCGGGCGCCGTCCGCGCCTGCTTCTCCTCCGCGGGCCAGCTGTGCATCTCCATCGAGCGGCTCTACGTGCACGCCTCGATCGCCGACGAGTTCGTGGCCCGCTTCGCCGCCCGCACCAAGGCGATGCGCCTCGGCAGTTCCCTCGCCTACGGCGCCGACATGGGCTCGTTGGTCGGCGAGCGCCAGCTGGAGACCGTACAGCGGCACGTGGACGAGGCCGTCGCCAAGGGCGCCACCCTCGTCGCCGGCGGCACCGCCCGCCCCGACATCGGCCCCCTCTTCTACGAGCCCACCATCCTCGACGGCGTCGAGGCGCCCATGGCGGTGTGCGGCGAGGAGACCTTCGGCCCGGTCGTCTCGGTCTACCGCTTCACCGACGAGGACCAGGCGATCGAGGACGCCAACGCCACCGCCTACGGCCTGAACTCCAGCGTCTGGACCAAGGACTCCCGCCGCGGCCACGCCGTCGCCGCCCGCCTTCGCACCGGCACCGTCAACATCAACGAGGGCTACGCCCCCGCCTACGGCAGCGCCCGGGCGCCCATGGGCGGTATGAAGGACTCCGGCCTCGGCCGCCGCCACGGCTCCGAGGGCATCCTCAAGTACACCGAGGCCCAGACCGTCGCCCACCAGCGGCTGCTCCCGATGGCGCCTTCGCTGGGCATGGACGACGAGAAGTACGCGGCGTTCATGACCCGCAGCCTCAAGATCATGAAGGCCCTCCGACTGCGCTAAGGGGTATCCGTGTCGCACGACGACGCATCCGACGCCGCATACGACTACGACGTCATCGTCATCGGATCGGGCTTCGGGGGCTCGGTCTCGGCCCTGCGCCTGACCGAGAAGGGCTACCGGGTCGGCGTCCTGGAGGCCGGCCGCCGCTTCACCCGCGAGAGCCTGCCCAAGAACAGCTGGGACCTGCGGAACTACCTGTGGGCCCCGGCCCTCGGGCTGTACGGCATCCAGCGGATCCACCTGCTCGGCAACGTGATGGTGCTCGCGGGCGCCGGCGTGGGCGGCGGCTCGCTCAACTACGCCAACACCCTGTACGTGCCGCCCGCCGCCTTCTTCGAGGACCGGCAGTGGGCGTCCATCACCGACTGGCGCGAGGAGCTCACGCCGTACTACGACCAGGCCAAGCGGATGCTCGGCGTGCGCCTCAACCCGACCATGACCCCCTCCGACGTCCACCTCAAGGCGGCCGCCGAGAAGATGGGCGTGGCGGACTCCTTCCACATGGCCCCGGTCGGCGTCTTCTTCGGCGACGGCGCGGACGCCGAGGGCGGCCCCGAGGCCCGCCCCGGCCAGGAGGTCCCGGACCCGTACTTCGGCGGCGCCGGGCCCGCCCGCAAGGCCTGCACCGAGTGCGGCGAGTGCATGACCGGCTGCCGGCACGGCGCGAAGAACACCCTGAACGAGAACTACCTGCACCTCGCCGAGCGCGCGGGCGCCGTCATCCACCCCCTGACCACGGTCACCGCGCTCTCCGAACACCCCGAGGGCGGCTACCGCGTCCGTACGGTCCCCACCGACGGCCGGCGCTCCCGCAACGCCAAGGTGCTGCGCGCCCGGTACGTGGTCGTCGCGGCGGGCACGTACGGCACCCAGACCCTGCTGCACACGATGAAGGACCTGGGGGAGCTGCCGAGGGTCTCGGACCGGCTCGGGGATCTGACCCGGACCAACTCGGAGGGCCTGGTCGGCGCGCAGACCGACGACCGCCGCTACCGCAAACGGCACGGCGCCGACCGGCGGGCCGACTTCACCAAGGGCGTGGCGATCACCTCCTCGGTGCACCCCAACGCCGACACCCACATCGAGCCCGTCCGCTACGGCAAGGGCTCCAACGCCATGGGGTTCATGACCGTCCTCCAGGTGCCCTACGCCCAGCACCGGGTCCGCGCCTGGTTCGCCCGCACCGCCCGCCACCCCCTGCAGCTGGTCCGCTCGCTCTCCAACCGGCGCTGGTCAGAGCGGACCATCATCGGCCTGGTCATGCAGTCGCTGGACAACTCCCTGACGACCTACCGCAAGCCCGGCGGGATCGGCAAGGGCCTGCTGACCGCCCGCCAGGGACACGGCGCCCCGAACCCGGTCCAGATCGCGGAGGCGACCCGGGCCGCGACCCTGCTCGCCGAGGAGATCAACGGCTTTCCCGGCAGCAACGTCGGCGAGCTGATGGGGACCCCGCTGACCGCGCACTTCCTCGGCGGCTGCGCGATCGGCGCGTCGGCTGGGGAGGGCGTGCTGGACCCGTACCACCGGCTCTACGGGCACCCGGGGATCTCGGTCGTGGACGGTTCGGCGGTCTCCGCGAACCTGGGGGTCAACCCGTCGCTGACGATCACGGCGCAGGCCGAGCGGGCGATGTCTTACTGGCCGAACAAGGGCGAGCAGGACACGCGGCCGGAGCAGGGAGCGGGTTACGTGCGCCTCGCGGCGGTGGAACCGGTCCGTCCGGCGGTTCCGGAGGAGGCCTTCGGCGCGCTGCGGCTGCCGTTCCTGGCGGTCCCGGAGATCCCGCCCAAGGCCGCGGACCCGGCCTGACGACCGGGTCGGTACCGCGCTCCCCCTCCGAGCGCGGTACCCACCGCGGTACATGAGTGACAGGCAGTCGGTACGGATGGTTGTACCGGAATCCCGCATCCTGGGCTGTGGTGTCGATCACACAGCGAAGTGTGCATGTGCTACGCGAGGGACCCGAGGGGCGTGCGGGCGGAACGGGAACGCGGAACGGGAACGCGGAACGGCCGGCCCGGGGCGTCCCCTGGGCCGGCCGCCCTTTACGGGGTGACCGGGCTGCTGTCCCCTGCCGTCCGGTCACGCGAGGGAGCGAGGTCCCACGACGCACGCTCCACGGGGCGTGCGTCTCATCGCTCCGGGGGAGCCACGCGTGGTGTTGCGGTCCCGCGCCTGGCTGACGCGGACATCCTCACCAACGAAGGGCTCCTGAGGCGGTCACGGTCCGGACGAGTGACGAACACCCGTCAGACGCGGCCCCGGCACAGCTCCAGCAGGGTCATGGCCAAGGCGGTGCCGGGCTTTCCGAGGGCGTCGCTCCAGTGTGAGAGCACCTCCATCTCGCGCGACAGGTGCACCCTGCGGCCGCCGGAGGTGATCCGGGCCTCCTGGATGACCGTCGAGACGGCCATGCGCTCCTGGATCAGGCCGATGATCCGGTCGTCGAGGGAGTCGATGCGCGCACGGGAGTCGGCGATCAGCTGCTCGGGGGTGGTGGTGATGGTGGTCATTTCTTGTCTCCTGCGGGTTGTGCCGACAGGAGCGGAAACGCCAGAGCGCCCCGGGTCCTGTCGGACCGGGGCGCTCTGGGAAGTCAGCGGCTCAAGCGAGCATCACGAGGACCCATGGCGACCGGACCGGCCGGTGCCATAGGTAAAGAGGAAGCTCAGCTGCTTGCGCATGGAAGGGATTATTGCCTTCCGTCCCCCTCCCGGCCAAAGCCGGTTCGGATGGTGAGACGAAGAGGGGTGGACGTCCCCCGTTAGAATCGACAAAACAGCCACCTCTTCCGCCGGAAGGCCGCCCCGTGCCAGAAGCACCCTCCGCCGCCCACGACAGCGCCCCGGACACGGTTCTCGTCGTCGACTTCGGCGCCCAGTACGCCCAGCTCATCGCCCGCCGCGTCCGCGAGGCACGGGTCTACAGCGAGATCGTGCCGAGCTCGATGCCCGTCGACGAGATGCTGGCCAAGAACCCCAAGGCGATCATCCTCTCCGGCGGCCCGTCCTCCGTCTACGAGGAGGGCGCCCCGCAGCTCGACCGTTCCCTGTTCGAGGCCGGCGTCCCCGTCTTCGGCATGTGCTACGGCTTCCAGCTGATGGCGACCACCCTCGGCGGCCAGGTCGACAACACCGGCGCCCGTGAGTACGGCCGCACCCCGCTGGCCGTCTCCAAGGCCGGCTCCACCCTCTTCGAGGGCACCCCCGAGCACCAGTCGGTGTGGATGTCCCACGGTGACGCCTGCTCCGCCGCCCCCGAGGGCTTCACCGTCACCGCGTCGACGAACGTCGTCCCGGTCGCGGCCTTCGAGAACGACGACAAGAAGCTGTACGGGGTCCAGTACCACCCCGAGGTCATGCACTCCACGCACGGCCAGCAGATCCTGGAGCACTTCCTCTACCGCGGCGCCGGCCTGGCCCCCACCTGGACCACCGGCAACATCGTCGAGGAGCAGATCGCGGCCATCCGCGAGCAGGTCGGCGACAAGCGCGCCATCTGCGGCCTCTCCGGCGGCGTGGACTCGGCTGTGGCCGCGGCGCTCGTGCAGAAGGCCATCGGCTCGCAGCTGACCTGCGTGTACGTCGACCACGGCCTGATGCGCAAGGGCGAGACCGAGCAGGTCGAGAAGGACTTCGTCGCCGCCACCGGCGTGCAGCTGAAGGTCGTCGACGCGCAGGAGCGCTTCCTGACCGCGCTGGCCGGGGTGTCCGACCCGGAGACCAAGCGCAAGATCATCGGCCGCGAGTTCATCCGCGTCTTCGAGCAGGCCCAGCTGGAGATCCTCCAGGAGGACGGCCCGGCAGTGGCCTTCCTGGTCCAGGGCACCCTGTACCCGGACGTCGTCGAGTCCGGCGGCGGCACCGGCACCGCGAACATCAAGTCCCACCACAACGTGGGCGGCCTCCCCGACGACATCGAGTTCGAGCTCGTCGAGCCGCTGCGCCAGCTGTTCAAGGACGAGGTCCGGATGGTCGGCCAGGAGCTCGGCCTGCCGGACGAGATCGTCCAGCGCCAGCCCTTCCCCGGCCCCGGCCTGGGCATCCGCATCGTCGGCGAGGTCACCAAGGAGCGCCTGGACCTGCTCCGCGAGGCCGACGCCATCGCCCGCCACGAGCTCACCGCGGCCGGCCTGGACCGCGAGATCTGGCAGTGCCCGGTCGTCCTGCTCGCGGACGTCCGCAGCGTCGGCGTCCAGGGCGACGGCCGTACCTACGGCCACCCGATCGTGCTGCGCCCCGTCTCCTCCGAGGACGCGATGACCGCGGACTGGACGCGCATGCCCTACGAGGTGCTCGCGAAGATCTCCACCCGCATCACCAACGAGGTGGCGGACGTGAACCGTGTGGTCCTGGACTGCACGAGCAAGCCCCCGGGCACCATCGAGTGGGAGTAAGGGGCCCTGCCCCGCACGACGGCGCCGCCGCTCAGCCAGGCTGAGCGGCGGCGCCGTCGTTTCGCGCGTGCGCGGCCCTGTTCTCCTCACGCGGCGGCAAGTACCTTGCGCCGACGACGGCGGAGCCGAACGAAGGGAGAGCGAGCGATGGCCGACGAGACGGGGAGGCCGGGCGCGCAGCCCGCCCCGGTGCCGGTGGACCGGCTGCACCTGGACCTGCCCCCCGTGCACGACACCGTCCGGGAAGCGCGCGACTACCGCAAGGAGCGGCTCGCCGGAGCCCTGCGGCTGTTCGCGCGCCTCGGGTACGAGGACGGGGTCGCCGGGCACGTCACCGCGCGGGACCCGGAGTTCGAGGACTGCTACTGGGTGAACCCCTTCGGCCGGGCCTTCGCCGGTCTGGGCGCCGAGGACCTGCTGCTGGTCGACGGGGACGGGCGGGTGCTCCAGGGGGAGCGGCGGGTCAACCAGCTGGCCTTCGCCGTGCACGCCGCCGTGCACCGGGCGCGCCCCGAGGCCGTGGCCGTCGTGCGTACGCCGGCCCCGTACGGCCGTGCCCTCGCCTGCCTCGGTGAACTGCTCGCCCCCGTGACCCACGAGGCCTGCGCCTTCTACGAGGACCATGCGCTCCTCGACGAGTACTCCGGCGCCGAGGACGGCGCGCGGATCGGCCGCGCGCTCGGCCCGTACAAGGCGCTCATCCTGCGCAACCAGGGGCTGCTGACGGTCGGCGCTTCGGTGGACGCGGCCGCCTGGTGGTTCCTCGTGGCGGAGCGGGCGGCGCAGGTCCAGCTGATCGCACGGGCGGCCGGAAAGCCGGTGCTCATCGATCACCACAGTGCCGTGACCGCACGCGAGCGTTTCGGCGGCGATCTGGCGGCCTGGGTGAGCTACCAACCGCTGTGGCAGACGGTGGCGTCAACATCATGAACCGTTAATCACCTGCTCTGACATCGTGCGCAATCCGGAACACTGCCGCAGTGGTGCACAATTCGCTGGCATTGCACCGTAGTTCAGAGAGGCGGCACGCACGTGGCTCTCCAAGAGATCTCCCGAAGTACCCATACCGCCGCCTGCACCTGCGAGGACTGCGCGCGAGAAGGGCACCGCCGCGCCGTCGCCGCGTTCCTGGAGAAGCGCGACGAGTTCGCCGCGGGTCAGGGAGTGCCGGCCGCCGTGGCCCATTCTCTCGGAGCCTCCCGCCAGTGGGTCTCCGACGAGCTGACCCTGTCGGCCCGCACCGTCGCCGACCGCGGCCGGGAGGCCGGGAACTCCTGGCTGTACCTGCTCTCGCGGCGGGCCGTGCTCGCCGTGTGGATCGCCGCCGGGGTCCTGCTCCTCGTCCAGGTCGGCACCGCGCTCGGCACCGGCTGGTCCACGGCCCGCACCGCCGGACTGCTGACGGCCCTCGCGCTGGCCGGGCTGCTCACCGTCGCGGCCCGCGCCCAGTCGGTGCGCGGCGGACTCCTCGCCCCGCTCGTAGGCGAGGACAACCGGCTGTCCACGTCCAAGACCGTGCCCAGCGCCTGGGTGGTGCTGACGGCGTTCGCCGCGCTGCTGCCCGCGCTGCGGCTGGCGGCCTCCTCGCCCGGACCGGAGCGGCAGGCCCTGTACGCGGGGCTGGCCCTGGACCGTGCCCTGCCGTTGCTGGCGGTGGTCTCACTGACCTCGGTCGTGGCCGTGCTGGTGCGCCGGGTGGTCGCCGTACGGATCATGGGCCAGCGGCTGCAGAAGCTGCCCGCCGACCGGCCGCGCGGCGTGGACCTGGTGACGGACGACGCGGGGCGCGGCAGCTTCCCGGACGCGCAGTACGTGCTCGTCTCGACGGTGGTGCTGGCCTACGCGGCGGCGTCGCTGGCCCGCTTCCCGGACCGGCTCCCGCAGCTGCCCTGGGCGCTGGCCCTGCTGGTGGCCCTGTCGGCTGCCGTGTACCTGGCGGCCAAGTACGCGGAGGGCACCCGCCCGCTGGTGCTGTCCGTGGTCCGCAGACGGGAACCCGGGGACCTGGACGCCGCCGTCCGCCCCGGGGACGACATCGAGATCCGGGGCGTGGGCTTCGTGCCGCCCGGGGCGCAGACTCCGGAGATGCTGGCCCGGCTGGTGGTGCGGATCGGGGCGGTCCACGTGCACGTGCCGTTGGTCCCGGTGGCGGGTGGGTTCACCAACCCCTCCGATGCCGTGCTGACCGTGCCGGTCCCGGCGGAAGTGGAACCGGGGCGCGTCGAGATCCAGGTGGTGACCGCCGCGGGAGTGGAATCCAACCGCTGCACCGTCGACGTGGCCGAGTGATCGGGGTACACATGACGCGTGACCCGAACTGATGTCTCTCGCATCCTCCCGCCGAAGTCTTCCTCGTTGAAGGAATCGGCGGCCCGGCACGCACTGCTGCCCCTGCGGATCTTCCTCGGCGTGACCTTCGTCTACGCGGGTCTGGACAAGCTGACCGACTCCGCGTTCCTCTCCGCCTCCGGCGCGGGCTCCATCGGCGAGCTGATGCGCGGGGTGCGCGACACCTCCGCCGTTCCCGCCCTGGTGGACCTGGCGCTGAAGTCGCCCGTCGGCTTCGCGGTGGCCCTGGCCATCGGGGAGATCCTGGTGGGCCTCGGGGTGCTGGCCGGCCTGCTGACCCGGATCGCGGCCGTCGGCGGAGCGCTGATCTCGCTCAGCCTGTGGCTCACGGTCTCATGGGCGGTGACCCCGTACTACTACGGCAACGACCTCATCTACCTGATGGCCTGGACCCCGCTGATCCTCGCCGGGGCGCCCTACCTGTCCCTGGACTCCGTTGTCCGATCGAGCTGGCCGCGCCGGTCCCGCCGTACGGCGTAGGTCACCATCCCCACGAGCGACGCGAGCGAGAGCCCGCCCAGTGCGATGGGGACCACGACGAACCAGGGCACGTCGGCCTCGCCGCCGCTGTCGAGCAGGTACAACACGCCCGCCACCAGCATGGCCAGGCCCGCGATCAGCCGTCCCGGCTGGAACTCATGACGCCGCACGGGCCACCTCCACCTGTCCCACACCCGCGTTCAGGTGCAGCTCGATCGTCCCGCCGGCCTCGGTGCCGGCGGGGGGCGGCAGGGTCTCCCGCTGGTGCTCGCCGCCGCCGCGGACGCGTACGTCCTCGCTGGTGTCCCCGGGCATCCGGATGTCGCCCAGCTCGATCGTCACGTCGGCCTCGGCCGTCACCTCCCGGGGCACGATCACCTTGAGCCGCCCCGCGTCGAGGGAGGCCGCGACGGCCAGGGTGGTGCCCTTCGGCACGTCCAGGCGGCTGAGGTCGAGGGTGGCGAACCCGGTGTCCGCCTCGTACACGGGCCGTACGTCGGCCGCCGCGGCCGGACGCCACTCGACCTCCTGCCAATCCGTGCCGATCTCCCGGGGCAGTACGGCCGCCACCGCGAGCAGCCCCGAGGTCAGCAGGGCCAGCACGACGGTGCCGAAGCCGGTGCGCCCGAGCAGGGAGCTGACCGCCAGCCCCAGGCCGAAGACGACCAGCGCGGCGGCGAACCCGGTCTGCAGGGCCTCGGCCAGCGGATGGCCCTGCCAGGTGACCGCGGTACCGACGGTCCCGGCGAGCAGCGCCAGCACGAAGACCCGGCCGCCGATCCCGCCGCGCGGACGGGCCGGGACGGCCGGCGCCTTCGCGGCCGCCTTCGGCGCACCGGCGACCCGCACCGCGTCGGCGGCGTCGTCCGGTCCCCACAGGTACCCCGTGCCGCCGACCGGGCCGGTGGTGCCGTCCTTGACCAGCGGGTCCCGCCACCACGACGGGCTGCCCGGGGCGGGCGGGGCCTTCGTCTCCGGCGGAGCGGGCGAGTGCGCGGCGGGGGCCTGCGCCTCCGGGGGCCGGGTGAGGCGCCGCCGCTGCGACCAGTACGAGGCGCCGCCCAGCGCCAGGATGACCAGCACCGAGAAGACCGCGAGGACGCCGTTGTCGATCATCGACAGGAACAGGGCGCAGCCCACCAGGGCGGCGAACACCGCCGCGAGGGTGGCGCCCTCGACCCGGCCCGTCAGCATCTTCTTCGCCTCGCTGTCGTCCTCGCCCTCCAGGGGCAGCAGCAGCCACGCGAAGCCGTAGAAGATCAGTCCGACGCCGCCGGTGACCGCGAGGACACCGAGGACGATCCGGAAGACCACCGGGTCCAGGTCGAAGTACCGGCCCAGCCCTCCGCACACGCCCGCGAGGACCTTGTCGCGCTTGCTGCGGCGCAGGGGAGGCCGGGCGTCGGGGGACTGGGGTGCCCCGGGCTCCTCCCCCGGACTTCGTCCGGGGGGACCCCCGGGCGGGGCGTCGTGTACTTCGGTCATGGGTCTATGGTGACGGGCTCCCGCGCCGCGTGGCATCCGGCCCGACCCTGGCACAACCCTGATATCCCCCGGCCGGAATTGGGGGGCAGCCCTGATGCCCGGCCGCCCCCGCGCGTGTGACCATCGGTGACATGCCCGTAGCCGCCGCCCCCCGTACCCCGCACGCACCGGAACCCTCGTCGAGTCAGGACGTCCCGCAGCGCAAGCTCTACCGCAGCGCCGACGGCCGGATGCTCGGCGGTGTCGCGCGGGGTCTCGCCGGGCACCTCGGGCTTCCGGTGATCTGGGTCCGGCTGGCCTTCCTCGGCCTGTTCATGTGGGGGGACGGCCTCGGCGTGCTGCTGTACGCCGCCTTCTGGGTGTTCGTACCGCTGGGCGTCGGCGGCCGCGCCGGACACCGCTCCTACTTCGAGAGCCTGCCCGACGGCACCCGCCGCCTGCGCAAACCCGACCGGGGACAGATCACCGCGCTGATCGCCCTGTGCGTCGGCGCGGGCATCTTCATCTCCCGGGTCCAGGTCGGCGGCGCCTCCGGCCGGTACGTGTGGCCGACGCTGCTGGTCGGGGCCGGGGTGGTCCTCGTATGGCGGCAGGCCGACAACTCCCGGCGTGCCCACTGGAACGAGGCCGCCGCCCGGCACGGGCGTCTCCTCCCCGTCGCCCGGGCGCTCGCGGGTGTCGTACTGGTCGGCGTGGGCCTCACCGTCTTCATCGTCGTACGCGGCTCCGCGGCGCAGCTCGGCAACGTCCTGACCGCCACCCTCGCCGTCCTCGTCGGCGTCGCCCTGCTCGCCGGACCCTGGCTCATCCGGATGACCCAGGACCTCTCCGAGGAGCGCCTGATGCGCATCCGTGCCCAGGAGCGCGCCGAGGTCGCCGCCCACGTGCACGACTCCGTCCTGCACACCCTGACCCTGATCCAGCGCAACGCCGAGGACGTCGGAGAGGTACGCCGGCTCGCGCGGGCCCAGGAGCGCGAGCTGCGGAACTGGCTGTACAAGCCCGAGGGCACCGGCAAGGACGAGGCCGAGGAGCCGGCCACCCTGGCGGAGGCCGTGAAGAAGACCGCCGCCGAGGTGGAGGACCACCACGGCGTCCCCATCGAGGTCGTGCTCGTCGGCGACTGCCCCCTCGACGAGCGGCTGGCGGCGCAGGTCCAGGCCGCGCGCGAGGCAATGGTCAACGCCGCCAAGTACGGTGGCGAGGGCGGGCCCGTGCAGGTGTACGCGGAGGTGGAGGGACAGACGGTCTTCGTGTCCGTACGGGACCGGGGACCGGGCTTCGACATCGACGCGGTACCGGACGACCGCATGGGCGTACGAGAATCGATCATCGGCCGGATGCAGCGCAACGGCGGGACCGCACGGTTGCGGTCCGCGCCCGACGGCGGCACGGAAGTCGAGCTGGAGATGGAGAGGGCGGCGAACACAGCATGACCGAGGCAGCTGGGACGACTGAGAACGGGACCGGGGCCCGGCGCGTACGGGTGGTGCTCGTCGACGACCACCGGATGTTCCGCACCGGCGTACAGGCCGAGATCGGCGAGACCGCGCGGACCGGCGTCGAGGTCGTCGGCGAGGCCGCCGACGTCGACCAGGCCGTCACCGTCATCACGGCCACCCGGCCCGAGGTCGTCCTGCTGGACGTGCACCTGCCCGGCGGCGGCGGGGTCGAGGTGCTGCGGCGCTGCGCCCCGCTGATGACGGCGGCCGAGAACCCGGTGCGGTTCCTGGCCCTGTCGGTGTCCGACGCGGCGGAGGACGTCATCGGGGTCATCCGGGGCGGCGCGCGCGGCTACGTCACCAAGACCATCACCGGCGCCGACCTGGTGGACTCGGTCTTCCGGGTGCAGGACGGGGACGCGGTGTTCTCGCCGCGGCTGGCGGGCTTCGTGCTCGACGCCTTCGCCTCGACGGACGCGCCGCCGGTGGACGAGGACCTGGACCGCCTGACCCAGCGCGAGCGCGAGGTGCTGCGGCTGATCGCGCGCGGGTACGCGTACAAGGAGATCGCCAAGCAGCTCTTCATCTCGGTGAAGACCGTGGAGTCGCACGTCTCGGCGGTGCTCAGGAAGCTCCAGCTGTCGAACCGGCACGAACTGACCCGCTGGGCCACCGCACGCCGCCTGGTGTGACCGTGCGGCAGGCAGCGGTGTGATTCATGCCGCAGGCCCCCCGGGCAACCGGGTCGGGCCGTGCGGCCCTCTACGTTGCCGTGATGAGCTTGACGGGGACTCCCCTGTTCGTGACGGCGGTCGTGCTGACCGTGATCGCCGTCGTCCTGCCGCTGGCCGTGTGGAGCAAGGTGCGCGGGCCTGCCGCCGTACGCGTGGCAACCCGCGCCCTGATGGTGGTGTTCGCCCAGGTCACCGCCATCGCGGTGGTGTTCATCGCACTCAACCGGGACATGAACTTCTACGCCTCCTGGGGCGATCTGTTCGGCACCGGGAAGTACGTCACCGCCGCCCCCGACCTCGGGCCGGACGGGCTCGGCGGGAAGAAGGCCTCGGAGGTCAAGGCCGAGCCGAAGGTCAAGCAGGCCTTCCAGCCGGTCGAAGGTCTCGGCGGCCGCGTCCAGAAGACCGAGCTAGACGGCAAGGTCTCCGGGGTCAAGGGCGACGTCATGGTGTGGCTGCCGCCGCAGTACGACGACCCGGCCTTCAAGGACAAGAAGTTCCCGGTGGTCGAGCTGATCCCGGGCATACCGGGGACGGGCAAGTCCTGGTTCCAGGGGCTCAAGGCGCACGAGGTGCTGGAGCCGCTGATGAAGAGCGGCAAGGTACAGCCGTTCATCCTGGTCTCGCCGCGCGCCATGCTGCTCGGCAACGCCGACACCGGTTGCGCCAACCTCCCGGGCAAGGTCAACGCCGACAGCTGGTTCAGCGTCGACGTCCGCAAGATGGTCACCGACAACTTCCGCGTCTCGGACGAGGCCCGCACGTGGGGGGTGGCCGGGTACTCGGCCGGCGCGTACTGCGCCGCCAAGCTGGCGATCGCCCACCCCGACCGCTACAGCGCGGCCGTCTCCCTGTCCGGGTACAACGACCCGGGCCAGGAGCCCTCCTCGCTGGTCGCCCAGGATCCGCAGCTGCGCACCACCCACAACCTGAAGAACGTGCTCAAGGCCGCGCCCACGCCGCCGGCGGTCGCGCTGTGGATGTCGGGGGCGGAGCAGGACGGCTATCTGTCCGGCATGGACCTCAAGGGACTGGCGAAGGCCCCGACGGTGGTGCACGCGGAGAAGGTGGTCGGCGGCCACAACCTCGAATCGTGGTCGAAGCAACTGCCGCAGACCTTCGGCTGGCTCAGCTCCGTGGTCAAGGCCCCGTAGGTCAAGGTCTACCGGCTTTTGACCGCCGCCCCGACTGGCCGGGGCGGCGGTGATCGGGGACGATGGAAGTGAGAGCGGTGTCCCTTGGGGACGTGAAACCTTGGGAACACGAGGCCTTCGGGCGCTGTCCCTGCCCCTCTCCCACCCCCCAGCTCCAGGCCCGTTCATGTGCGCCCGGCGGTCCCACTTCCCGTTGATGCGGCGGCCGACAACTCCGGCTGCCGGGACGGAGAGCCACAGTGGGTGTCGTCATAGTGATCATCGTTGTGATCGTCATCCTGGTCCTGGTCCGCAGGGCGTTCAGAGGGTGGAACAACCCCAGGGACTCCCGCCCGGAGCTGGAAATCGAGGAGGCCACTCCGACGTTCCAGGTCGTGGCCCTGGGACTGCAGGGCTCGGGCAAGACGCTGCTGCTGGCCAGCATGTACCACCGGCTCAAGTCGCCGGCAGGCCAGAGCTATTTCCTCAAGGCCTCGCCGGAAGACGTGCTGCACCTCAATCAGTGGTACAGCCAGATGGCGGATACGGCGGTGGAGGCCGGCTGGCCACCCGGAACGGCGAAGGGGGAGACGCGGCACTTCACGTTCACGGTGAAGACCCAGATCGCCGAGGGCGTTCGGCCACGGCCCATGCTCCATCTGAAGTACCTGGAATATGCGGGGGAACTCCTGACGGAGCCCCAGGCGCCCGGATCGACGGTGCAGGAAGAGCTGTACAACAACATCCGGCAGGCCGACGCGATGATCGGAATCATCGACGGCAACAACGTGCGGCAGCACCTGGACGGTTCCCCCCGGGGACAGGTCCGTCTCGAGCAGACCCTCAACGCGCTGGTGCCGATCATGATCGAGGCGGAGTGTCCCGTCAGCTTCGTCATCACCAAGTGGGACCTGCTCGCTGATCTGCACCCCGACGAGAGGGTCCGCTTGGAGCTCGTGCAGGACCTGTTGACCTCGAACGATCACTTCCGGTCGTTGGTGAAGATCCACGGCAACACCCGGGCCGTCCGCCTCATCCCCGTCAGTGCGGTGGGCCCGGGATTCGCGACCGTCGACTCCACCGGGAGGGTCGTCAAAATGCCCGCGGGGAAGGTGCATCCCACGCGCGTCGACGTTCCATTGTCGGCCGTGGTTCCCGACCTGTTCGACCAGGTGGAGCGCCGACTCGACGAGGACGCCCGTACGGCTTTCCACGCCGAGGTCCGCCGGCGCAACCAGATGGCCCCGATGGAGGCGGTCGCCTCGCTGGCCACCTTCGCCGGCCGGGCGGCCGGCAAGGCCATGCTCGCCGCATTCGGTCCTTCGGGGGCAGTGGTGTCGGGGAACGCCGTGCTGAGCATGCTCCTCGACTCCGTGGGCGGGGAGCGCACGGAGTCTCAGATGCGTCTCGACCGGGAACTGAGTCAGGCCGAGCAGAGCCATCAACAGTTCCGCGACGCGCGGCGCCGGGTCCTCGAGGACATGCGCCGGAAAGTGGCGGTCCTGGAAGACCAGTTGCCGCACTCCAGGTTGTCCTGACATGGACGGCCGCTCACAGGCGTGGCCGTTCCTCGTCGCCCGCGGGCGGTACAGCGGCTATCGGACGCTGCTCGCCCCCGACTTCCTGGTCGCCGATGGCGATTACGGAGTGCTGGACGATTCGGTGGTGCCGAGCAGGGTGGAGGACCGGGCACAGGTCATGCAGGTGGTCACCCGGGCCGGACGTCCTCTGACGGTCGTGCACGCGACGCACCAGGTCACCGCAGTCGACATCGCAGAGCCGGGAGCCGCACCCGTGCACCCGCCACCGCGGGACGAGTACGGCCGCCCTCTCCAGTTGATGTACGGATTCGTCAGCGTGGACGGTGGGATCGCCGAAACGCACCAGGGCGATCTGAACGCCTGTCGTGCGACGGCGCTGAGTGTCTACGGCCGGTTCCTCGGTGACGAGGAGGGCTTCACGGTCCAGTCCGGGCGGGCGTTCCCCCTGCGATCGGCTCTCACCGGAACCCAGATTCCGCCCCGGCCCGGAGCACAGCCGTCAACGACCGGACGCCCCGTACCGAGGCGCACACCTTCCTTGCCGGGGCGCACACCGTCCTTGCCGGGGCGCCGGCGCGGATTGATCTCCGCCGGGATCCTGGTGCTCATCGGGATCCTGGTCTTCGGGCTGGTGAAAGCCTGTACCCCGGCGGCGCCGCCGGCTCCGGAGGAGTGCGATCACTGGCTCCTGAACTGCTCCAGCGCTTCGGCGAGTGGCTACGCCGGGCGGGAGGCGCCGGCCCAGGGCATCGAGTCGATCGGGGCCATCCGGACCGTCGAACCGGGTCGCGGGGCGTGGATCATCTGGCCGTTGCCGATGTACATGCCGACGTGCGTGACCCCGGAGTAGAAGAACACCAGGTCACCGGGGGCCAGCTGGTCGCGGGAGACGCGCTGTCCGGCGTTGATCTGGGTGTAGGTGGTGCGGGGCAGGGAGACCCCGGCCGAGCGCCAGGCCGCCTGGGTCAGGCCCGAGCAGTCGAACGACCCCGGACCCGTCGCGCCCCACACGTACGGCTTGCCGATCGCGCCGTGCGCGAAGGCCACGGCGCGGGCCGCGCGCGAGCCGTCGACCGGCGCCGGGGCCGGCGCGGACTGCGGGCGGGCGACGGGGGAGGCGCCGACCGTACGGGCCTCGTACGCGGCCCGCTGCTCGGCGGTGAGCCTGGCCAGCAGCTGCTTGGCGGTGGCGAGCTTGCCCTCGATCTCGGCCTTGCGGCCGGCGAGCTCGTCCCGCTGTGCGCGGAGCTCGGCGAGCCGCCCGGCGGCCTGCTCCCGCAGCTTGCCGACCTCGTCGAGCTTGCGGCGCACGGTGCTGATCCCGACGGCGTTGCGGTCCCCGGCGCGGGTGATGAAGGAGGCCTGGGAGAGGTATTCCTGCGGGTTGTCGGCCGTCGCGAGTTTCACCGCGGTGCCCAGGGTCCCCCCGCTGCGGTACTGACCGGCCGCGAGCGAACCGAGCGCGCCGCGGGCGGCGTTGAGCTGGTCGGTCTTGCGGGCGGTCTCGTCACGCAGGCCCGCCAGCGCGTGCTCGGCCTCGTCGGCCTTCTGCTTCGCCCCGTTGTACCGCTCGGTCGCCGCCTCCGCCTCCTCGTAGAGCCGTTCCACCTCCGACTCGACCTGCGCGGCGGTGAGCTGCGGGTCGGCCTGGGAGGTGCCTTCGAAGGCGGTGGCGGTGGCAGCGCCCGCGAGGGCGAGGGTGGTGGCGGCGGTCCGTACGGTGCCGCCGGAAAGCGGGCGCTGCCTGGGCTTTCGATGACTGGCCACGAGGGCCTCACGTCCTTCCTCGGTCGGTGCTTGGAGGAGGACGCTAGACCCGCAGGTAACGGGCGGATGTCGGGATGACCGTAAGTGGTCTGATGCGACCGGGGATGGCCGCCTTGGACCGAAGCGGATCAGTGCCAGAGGGTGGCGATGAAGATATTGACCACGGTCAGTCCGCCGACCGCGCCGAACAGGGCCTTCTCCACCCGCTCCTCGTCACGCTTGACGTAGACGAGGGCGAGGACCACGAAGAGGATCGCGAGCTTCACGCCGATCTTGATGTTGTTGACGGCGGTGCCGTCCATCTCGTTGAAGCCGACCAGGAGCACGCCGGTGACGAGCATGGTCAGCGCGCCGTGCAGCATGGCGGGCACGAAGCGGGCGGTGCCCGCGCCCATCGCCTTCATCTGGGTCAGGAAGCCGCCGAGGAGCGAGGCGATCCCGATGATGTGCAGGCCGACGAAGACATTGATCAGGACGGTCATGCGTCGAGCGTACGGGGCGGCCGTCGGCGTCCTCCGGGCGGGCCGGAGCGTAGAAGGGGAGGGGCCCGCGCTCCCCGTCTACCCTCCCGTTCGGAGGGGCAGGGGTCACCCGAAGAACGCGACCAGTTCGGCGACGACGGTCTCCGGCTGCTCCTCCGGGAGGTAGTGCCCGCTGTCGTCGACGCGGACGACCCGGGTGTCGGTGCCGAGGGCGGGGACGGCCTCGACGAGGACGTCGTAGTTGCTGTGCTCGCCGCCGAGGGCGAGCAGGGGGACGGTCACCGGGGCGTACCCGGCGAGGTCCGTGATGTCCTGGGCGAAGGCGCGGTACCAGCCGTTGCCGGCCCGGATCGCCTCCGGGGTGTCGTAGGCGCGGGCGTACACGGCGCGGGAACGGGCATCGACGGACGCGGGGTCGGCGGCCCCGGCGCCGAACAGCCAGTCCAGCAGGAGGTGGTAGCGGCCGGCGAGGAGCTGCTCGGGGAGGCCGTGCACCTGGTTGAAGGCGAACCACCACAGGTGGTACGTCCCGGGCTGGGGGATCAGGGGCATCCGGGTCCAGGACTGCTCGGGGTGCGAGACGTCGAGGAGCGCGATGCGGCCGGTGGCCTCGGGGTGGTTGGCGGCGAGGGCGTAGGCCACCATCGCGCCGATGTCGTGGCCCGCGATGTGGGCCCGCTCCAGACCGAGGTGGGTGAGCAGGGCCAGGATGTCGGCAGCCATCGTCTTCTTGTCGTAGCCGCCCTCCGGCTTGGCGGAGCCGCCCATGCCGCGCAGGTCCACGGCGATCACCCGGTAGCGGCGGGCCAGGGCGGGCAGCACCTTGTTCCACTGCCACCAGGTCTGCGGCCAGCCGCCGAGGAGGACGAGCGGCTCGCCGCTGCCGCCCTCCACATAGTGCAGGCGGGTGCCGTTGACCTCGGCGTGGTGGCTGGTGAAGCAGCCGTCGAGGGAGGCGGCGAGCGAGGCGTCGTCGAGCGGGGTGGTGATGGTCGCGGGCATGGGGGTCCTCACGTGGAGACGGCCGGATGACCGTACGAAGAACTCGTACGACCTAGACTGTACGAGTTCTTCGTACGGTCTGGCAATGTCCGTACGAGATCTGCGTACAGTGGGATCCATGGCCGCCGCTGCTGAGCTCACCCACCCCGCCGCCGACCGCCTCGAACTGGCCGAGGTCCTCGCCGCGCTCGGGCATCCGGTCCGGCTGGAGATCGTCCGCAAGCTCGCCTCCGGCGAGGAGGCGTTCTGCGGCGAGGTGGTGCCGGACCTGCCCAGGTCGAGCGTCACGCACCATCTGCGGACGCTGCGCGAGAGCGGCGTGATCTGCCAGCGCCCGCAGGGCCGCAAGCTCTACCTCGCGCTGCGTCGCCAGGACCTGGAACTCCGCTTCCCCGGCCTGCTGGGCGTCGTACTGGGGACGGATTTTCCGGGTGCGGAACCGGCTGTCGGTCCCGCCCCCTAGACTCGGAATGCGATGAGCAGCCTCTTTGACGACAGTTTCCTGGCGGACCTCACCCCCTCCGACGAGGTCCCCCCGCCGCCCGAGGACCACGCCGCCCCGGAAGCGGGAGCGGACGATCTCTTCGGGGGCCGGTTCGACGTGCCCATGAGCGGGGACGCGTACTACCGGGACGGGGCCCCCAGGCCCGTCATCGACCCGGCGGCGCTCCTGGACGGGCTGAATGAGCAGCAGCGCGCGGCCGTGGTGCACGCGGGCTCGCCGCTGCTGATCGTGGCCGGCGCCGGCTCCGGCAAGACGCGGGTGCTGACCCACCGCATCGGGCACCTGCTGTCCGCGCGGAACGTCCACCCCGGCCAGATCCTGGCGATCACCTTCACCAACAAGGCCGCCGGAGAGATGAAGGAGCGCGTCGAGGGCCTGGTCGGCCCGCGCGCGAACGCCATGTGGGTCTCCACCTTCCACAGCGCGTGCGTCCGCATCCTGCGCCGCGAATCCAAGCGGCTCGGCTTCACCTCCTCGTTCTCGATCTACGACGCGGCCGACTCGAAGCGCCTGATGGCGCTCGTCTGCCGCGACCTGGACCTGGACCCGAAGAAGTTCCCGCCCAAGGCCTTCAACGCCAAGATCTCGAACCTGAAGAACGAACTGATCGACGAGGAAGCCTTCGCCGACCAGGCTGCGGACGGATTCGAGAAGACCCTGGCCCAGGCGTACGCGATGTACCAGGGGCGGCTGCGCGAGGCCAACGCGCTGGACTTCGACGACATCATCATGACCACCGTCCACCTGCTCCAGGCCTTCCCGGACGTCGCCGAGCACTACCGGCGCCGCTTCCGGCACGTCCTGGTGGACGAGTACCAGGACACCAACCACGCCCAGTACACGCTCGTGCGCGAACTGGTCGGCACCGGCTACCCGGACCTGTCGCCCGCCGAGCTGTGCGTGGTGGGTGACGCCGACCAGTCGATCTACGCCTTCCGCGGCGCGACCATCCGCAACATCCTCCAGTTCGAGGAGGACTACAAGGACGCGACGACGATCCTGCTGGAGCAGAACTACCGCTCCACGCAGACGATCCTCTCCGCCGCCAACGCGGTCATCGAGCGCAACGAGAACCGCCGCGCGAAGAACCTGTGGACCCAGGCCGGCAGCGGCGCCGTGATCACCGGCTACGTCGCGGACACCGAGCACGACGAGGCGCAGTTCATCGCCGACGAGATCGACCGTCTGACGGACGCCGGGGACGCCAAGGCCGGCGACGTCGCGATCTTCTACCGGACCAACGCGCAGTCCCGTGTCTTCGAGGAGATCTTCATCCGGGTCGGGCTGCCCTACAAGGTCGTCGGCGGCGTCCGCTTCTACGAGCGCAAAGAGGTCCGCGACGTCCTCGCGTACCTGCGCGTCCTCGCGAACCCCGAGGACAACGTCCCGCTCCGCCGCATCCTGAACGTGCCCAAGCGCGGCATCGGCGAGCGCGCCGAGGCGATGATCGACGCCCTCGCGATGCGCGAGAAGATCACCTTCCCGCAGGCGCTGCGGCGCGTGGACGAAGCCTTCGGCATGGCCGCGCGCTCCACCAACGCGGTGAAGCGGTTCAACGTGCTGATGGAGGAGCTCCGTACGATCGTCGACTCGGGCGCGGGCCCGGCGGTGGTGCTGGAGGCGGTGCTGGAGCGTACGGGCTACCTCGCCGAGCTCCAGGCGTCGACCGACCCGCAGGACGAGACGCGGATCGAGAACCTCCAGGAACTGGCGGCGGTGGCGCTGGAGTTCGAGCAGGCGCGCGAGGCGGCGACCACCGAGGCGGCCGAGACCGGCGCCCCGGCTCCCGGCCCCGGCACGCTCGCCGAGTTCCTGGAGCAGGTCGCGCTCGTCGCCGACTCCGACCAGATCCCGGACGAGGACACCGACGGCAGCGGCGTCATCACGCTCATGACCCTGCACACCGCCAAGGGCCTGGAGTTCCCCGTGGTCTTCCTGACCGGCATGGAGGACGGGGTCTTCCCGCACATGCGGTCGCTGGGCCAGACCAAGGAACTGGAGGAGGAGCGCCGCCTCGCGTACGTCGGCATCACGCGCGCCCGCGAGCGGCTGTACCTGACCCGGTCCTCGATGCGCAGTGCGTGGGGAACTCCCTCGTACAACCCGCCGTCGCGGTTCCTGGAGGAGATCCCGGCCGAATACCTGCAGTGGAAGCGGACGGGAGCGGCCCAGAAGCCGGCCGGACCGATGCGGTCGGGGTCGGGCTACGGCTCTTCGGGATCGGGCGGCGGCAAGGCCTCGTTCGGTACCTCGCCGGAGTCGTTCCTGTCCTCGTCGCGTACGAAGTCGGGCCCGTCCGGGTTCGCGACACGCCGGGCCGCCGACAAGCCGGTCATCGCCCTGGTGGTCGGGGACCGCGTCACGCACGACCAGTTCGGCCTCGGCACCGTCATGGAGGTCAAGGGAGCGGGCGCGGACGCGCAGGCCACCATCGACTTCGGGGACGACAAGCCGAAGCGGCTGCTGCTGCGTTACGCACCGGTGCAGAAGCTCTGACCCCGCTCAGGGGGTCGGGGCTCCGGAGCTCGGGGTCTTAGGTCGGGTCCAGGTCGTGGCTGCGGAGCCACGGCAGGGGGTCGATCGCGGACCCGCCGCCCGGCCGTACCTCGAAGTGGAGGTGCGGTCCGGTGGAGTTGCCGGAGTTGCCCGAGTAGGCGATGACGTCGCCCGCCTTGACCTTGCCGGACCGGATCTTGGTGCTGCTGAGGTGGCAGTACCAGGTCTCGGTGCCGTCGGGCGAGGTCACGATGGCCATGTTCCCGTAGGCGCTGTTCCACTGGGTGCGCACGGTGCCGTCGGTGGCGGCCATGACCGGGGTGCCGTACGAGACCGGGAAGTCGATGCCCGTGTGCACGGACATCCACATGCCGCCGGCCTGGCCGAAGCTGGCGCTGAGGCCGTTCTGCGCGACGGGGATCGCGAACTTGGGGCGCGCCGCCTCCTTGGCCGCGGCCTCCTCCGCCTTCTTCTTCTTCTCGTCCTCCTGGCGCTGACGCAGGTCGATTCGTTCCTGCGTGCGGCTCGCGCGGTCCGCGAAGTCGCCCGCGTCGGCGCTGAGCGCCGCCAGTTGGGTGTCGAGCTTGGTGTTCGCCGCGACGGGCTTGACGGACGCCGGGTCGGGCGCGGCCATCGTGGTGGTGTCCTCGGCGGGCTTCTCCGTGCCGGTGAGGCCGCCGACGGAGGCGGCCGCGACACCGGCGACGCCCATCACGCAGGCGGAGGGCACGGCCACGGTCAACAAGGCGGAACGCTTCGCCGGGGTGCGGCGACGGCTGTTGCCGGCCTTCGCGCCGCTCTTCGCGTTGCCCTTGGCGGCGGTCCGGCGCGCGGCGCGCGGCACGGAGGTCACGGGCACGGCCTGGGTGGGGAGGTCGTGCACCTCGTGCACCTCGTGCACCTCGTGCACCTCGTGCGCCTCGTGCGCCTCGTGTGTCCCGTGCACTTCGTGTGTCCCGTGGATGTCGTGCATCTCGGGCGCTTCGGGTGTCTCGGGTGCTTCGCCGGTGACGACCTCGAAGACCGCGGTCTCGTTGTAGGGCGCCTCGGGAGTCCCGGCCGCTTCGTACGTGTACTCCTGCGCGTTCCCCTGCTCCGGCTGCTGCGCGGGCTGCTGGTACTCGTAGCCGTACGCGTAGCCGGAGTCGGGCTGCGGCTGGGCCTGGGTCTGCGTCTCCGTGACGGTGTTCCAGGCGGTGGCGTCGTACGCCCCCGTCTCGGTACCGGTGAGGGTGCCGTAGCCCGGCATCGCCCAGTGGCCGGTCTGCTCGGCGGAGGTGTCGTAGCCGAAGGAGGCCTGCGGCTGCTGGTACTCGGTGTAGCCCGAGTAGTCCGCGCTCGGCGTGGTCGGCGTGCTCCAGGCGTTCGCGTCCCACTGCCCGGTGCCGTCCGCGGGGACGCCCTGGGCCGGGATCGTGGACAGGTAGGGGTCCTGCGAGGTCCACGCGGTGGTGTCGTACGCGCCGGTCTCATAAGAGCCGTATGCCGCGTAGTTGACCCCCTGGCCCTGCGTTTCGTAGGAAACGTAGGTCGAGTCACCAGCGAAAGTGGTGGTGGCAAGGCCGTCATACCCGGGATCCGGGTACTGGCCCGGCGAGGGGCGGTCGTTCACCAACTTCTCTTTCGCCTCGGCATTGGGGGCCTGGGTGGCCAGGGAACGCGGGGTTCCTTGGAGGAGAGCAGTGGCGTGACTGTACCCGGCGGTTACTCGCAACGACAATCTTCGGAGGGTTTCCATATCCCGGGAACCGGGCATTCGGCCGTCTTTCGGTCGCACAAAGACGCACCCTTGGCCTTGAGTTCGAAATTCGTTCGACTCTTCGTCGTGGCGCGTCTATGCGACGGACGTGGCCTCCGGGCCCTCCGCCAAGGCCAGGCCGGGCCCGTCGAGGGCGCGCCTTACCGCCGCGATCACGGTGGGATGCGCGGGCAGGGCGAGGTGCCCGATGCCGGTGACCAGGACGTTCTCCACGCGTAGATCCGGATGCTCGATGCGGGCCGTACCGACCGGGGTCATCAGCGAGTCGAACTCGCTCCAGAACGCCACACATCGGGTCGCGCAGCCGGGCGAGGGCGCGGCCAGCTCGGCCAGCACCTCGGAGTGGGGGCGCATCTGCCGCACCAGCGGGTGGGCGTCCATGAAGGGGGCGACCAGCGTGCCGGAGTGCGGGGTGCCGAGCGTGACGAGCGTCCGGACGCGGGCGTCGCCGCCGAGTCGCTGGACGTAGTACCGGGCGACCAGCCCGCCCAGGCTGTGGCCGACCAGGTCCACCCGCTCCTGCCCGGTGCGCTCGCACAGCTCCTCGACGCGCCGGGCCAGGTGCCGGGCGGTCACGCGCAGATCGCGGGTGAAGGGCGAGTAGTTGTACGCCTCCACGTGGCGCCGACCGCCCGCCCCGAGGGCGCGGCGCAGCAGGACGAAGACGGAGCGGTTGTCGGTGAACCCGTGGAGGAGGAGCGCGGGCGGGCGTGTCGCGGAAGAAGGTGTCGTCAGTGACCCGGCGCCGACCTTCTCCTGGCACACTCCGGTGGGATACAGGAGGAGGTGCCCGCCCAGCACGACCACCTCGAGCGCTCCGGCCCGCAGCGCGGCGCCGGATACGGGTATGGACACGGGTATGGACAGCCCCATCGACGGCCTCCCCTGAGCCTCCTGGGACTGCGGCGGTCGCGCCACCGTGCCGTGCGGCTGTCGGCGCGGTGGCGCAATGCCGTCCCACGTGTGATTTCCCCCTCCTGGTTGACCGTGAAACGGCGGCGTGCGCGATGCTGTACTTAACGTTCGTTCACTCGGGAGGCAGTGCGATGGGTGTGACCGGTCCGATCCGTGTGGTGGTGGCCAAGCCGGGTCTCGACGGCCACGACCGCGGCGCGAAGGTGATCGCGCGTGCGCTGCGTGACGCGGGCATGGAGGTCATCTACACCGGCCTCCACCAGACCCCCGAGCAGATCGTGGACACCGCCATCCAGGAGGACGCCGACGCCATCGGCCTCTCGATCCTCTCCGGCGCCCACAACACGCTCTTCGTGCGCGTGCTGGAGCTCCTCAAGGAGCGCGACGCGGAGGACATCAAGGTCTTCGGCGGCGGCATCATCCCGGAGGACGACATCGCCCCCCTGAAGGAAAAGGGCGTGGCGGAGATCTTCACCCCGGGCGCGACGACGACAGCCATCGTGGACTGGGTCCGCGGCAACGTCCGCCAGTAGCGAGGCCGGTACGGCCCCGTCGCCGGGGCGCTGCCTCGGGGTCCCCCGCACCTCAGACGCCGGCGAGGCTCGATGTGACGGACGCCGTCCGTCAGGCACGTGCAGGATTGCCCGCAACGCACGCCGGCCTCACCGGGGCACCGTCCAGCCTCGCGCGGCGAAACCCACTCGCGCGGGGACCATTCAGCCTCGCCGACGATCGAGGCGTGGGGTCTGGGGCGGAGCCCCAGGGTCTTTAGGCCGCGCCGATGCTTGATGCCCTGGGGGCCTGGGGCGTGCCCCGGCTCCATGAGCCCTGTCGGCGATTGAGGCGCGGGGTCCGGGGGCGGAGCGCCGGGTGGGGATCCGGGGCGGAGCCCCCGGGAAACGGAGAAGGGGCGGGGCGGGGACCAGCTCCGCGCAGCGGCAACCCGCACCCCCCGGCAGGGGTCAGGCCGGGGCCAGCTCCGACAGCATGGCTTCGCGCAGCCGAAGGGTGGCCACCAACCGCTGAAACGCCTCCGCCCAGTACGCGACGGCACCAGATCCGCCGTCCTCCGGCACCGCCGCCGCCGCGATCAGCACCTCCAGCCGCCCCGCCTCCGCAGGATCGAGGCAGCGCTCCGCCAGCCCCATCACCCCACTGAAGCTCCACGGATAGCTGCCCGCCTCCCGCGCGGAATCCAGCGCGTCCACCACGGCCCGCCCCAGCGCCCCCGCCCACGGCACCACGCACACCCCGAGCAGCTGGAACGCCTCCGAGAGCCCATGCGCCCGTATGAACTCCGCGACCCAGTCAGCCCGTTCCGCATCCGGCAGGGTCTCCAGCAACTTCGCCCGCTCCGCCAGCGACGCCGTCCCCGGTCCCGCAGCGGGCGGCGCGGACGCCGCGCCGAGCAGGGCCCGCGACCACCCCGCGTCACGCTGGCGCACCGCCGCCCGGCACCACGCCGCGTGCAGCTCCTCCCGCCACTCCTCGCCCCCGGCCACCGGCAGCGCCACGATCTCCGCCGGGCCGAGCCCGCCGAACCGCTCCCGCCAGCAGGACAGCGGGGCCGCCTCCACCAACTGGCCGAGCCACCAGGCCCGTTCCCCACGCCCGGCGGGCGGCCGCTTGACCACCCCGTCCCGCAGCATCCCCGCATCGCACTCGGCCGGCGGGGTCACCCCCTCCGGACCCACGCAGGCCAGGGCGCGCTCCGCCATCCGCCCGGCAAGCGCCGAACCCGGCAGCGCCGACAGCAGCTCGGCCGCCGTCGCGCGGACATTGCGGCTGCGGTCGCCCAGGGCCGCCTCCAGGAACGGCTCGTCCTGCGGCGACAGCCCCGCCCGCAGCGAGTCGAGGAACATCAGCCGGTCCTCGGCCCGCTCCGTGGCCCAGGTCGTCTCCAGCAGCCTCGGCGCGGCCGCCGCCTCGTGGGCCCGTACGGCACTCAGCAGTGCCACCCGCTCCGCGAACAGCCCCTCCTGCCACAGCCGTTCCACCCCGGCCGGGTCCGTCACGTCCGGCAGCTCCCCGGCCCCTCCGGCCCCGCCGCGCAGGGCGAACCGCCAGTCCGGATTCAGCCGTGCCAGCCACAGCCCCCGCGCCCCGGCCAGCGCCAGCGCCGGTGCCCGCAGATCCGTACGGGCCCGGGCCGCATCCAGCAGCGCCGGCACGAGCGCGGCCGGTGAGCGGTAGCCGTGCCGCCCGGCCGCGGCCAGCCACTGGGGCAGCAGCTCCGTCAGATCCGGGGCCGCACCGCGCCGCCCGGCACCGCCCGCGGCGGTCCGGTCGGCCAGCAGCTGCGCGAGCCGCTGCCGGGCCGCCGCGGGCGGTGCCGGGCGCGGGTCCCGCGGCGCGGGCTGCGGGCGCGGGCCCGCCTCGGCCGGCCGCAGCCCGGCCCGGCGCCGCACGGTGTGCACGGCCGCCGCGTCCAGCAGGGCCTCCGGCGAACCGGCCGGGCCCCCGCCCCGGCGCCGGTCGGTGCCCAGCAGCGCGGCGCCGACCAGCTCCTCCCAGTCCCAGTACCCCTCGTCGCCCTTGCCCATCGAACCCCTCCCTCTGCCCTCTGCGAGTAATGCGCTCCGGTCCCGCCCCCTCCGCGGGACCGGAGCTGTCGGTGTGCCGTCACATCCGCTTCGGCTCTAGCTGGCGTGGTTGTCGTTCATGGCAAAGCCCCCCGGCTTCTCGTCACTTCACGCCGACGCCCCCGCGCCGCCGTGTCCTGCCCGTCGCTTCCGCGACGGCATAAATCCCCCCAGGCCCCCAGCGTTTTCCCCTGTGTTGCCGCCCCTTGTTCAGGCGAGCGGCACCGGCTCGGGTGAGCCTGGCTGCCAGGCCGTCAGGGGGGTGAAGCCGCGGTGGCCGCACTCCCCGAACACCGTCACCGGGCCCCCGCCCGACAACGCGGCCAGCTGCCACAGAGCCGGGCGGGAACGGCTCCCGGCCCCGGTGAGGGCCACCGGCAGGGCGGAGGTGCCCTCCGTGTCCGCCAGCTGCCAGCCGAGCTCTCCCGGTATCGGGATCACCGGGCCCAGCACCACCGGCCAGGACTCCAGCCACGGGTCCTCCCGCAGCGCAGCCCCGTACGCCTCCAGGGCGGCCCCCGTGTCCACCCCCGCCGGAACCTCCGCGCACGGCACGGCCGCCGAGGACCTCTCCCCGAGATCCGCACGCAGCCCCGCCGACCCGGGCCGGAAGCGGACTTCCGCCTCCAGCACCAGCCCCACCGGCAGTGCCAGCCCCGGTGGCCGCCCGGGCGGCCCGAAGTCCAGCACCAGGGCCGGCCGCCCGCTCCCCAGCCCGCGCAGCCACATCCGGCGGGTGGTGAGCCGGCCGTCCGGCGACACCGAGTCGTACTGGGCCAGCACGAGCCAGCGGTCCCGTACGGCCTCCCCCTCCCCGGAGGCCGGCAGTCCCACCCGGCTGCGCACGGTTGCCGCCAGCTGTTCCGGCAACGCGGCCACCCCCAGCCAGGCCCGGTCCAGCAGGTGCACCAGCGCCGCCTCCTCAAGCATCCGGGCGGGCCAGCCGGGGCCGCAACTGGGTATCGTCCCCAACTCCCGTACGCGTCCCGCCAGTCCGGGCGCCTGCGCGTCGACCATCCGGGCTGCCGTCTCCTCCCACCCCGCGTAGCCCGACTGTTCCTGCCCGGCGAGACCGCCGCGCAGCAGATCGGTCAGCCGCTGTTCCAGCTCGGCGACGCCCGCCCCGATCCGTGCCGCCCGTCGCCCGGCCCGCCGCCGGGCACCCTCCTCATCCGCCGGCCTGCCCGCCGAGGCGGCCGGGCGCGCGGCCTTCGCCGCCCGGTCGGCCAGCCACTCCGCGGCCCAGTCCGGCGCCTCGCCCGGCTCGCCCACCCCCTCCGCCGACCAGAGCAGGAGCAGGCCCAGCGCGTGCTTGCACGGGAACTTACGACTCGGGCAGGAGCACTTGTACGCCGGCCCCGCCAGATCCACGACCGTCCGGTACGGCGTACTGCCGCTGCCCTTGCACAACCCCCACAGCGAACCGGAAGCGGAACCTCCGATCTGCGACCACGGACCCGCCCCGCCGAGTCTGCCGCCCGCCTTGCGTGAGGCATCGTCAGGAGCCAGAGCCAGTACCTGTTCCGCCGTCCAGCGGACCCCCTGCTCAGTCATGTGAACCACCGTACGGACCCCCACTGACAATTGCTCTGACCTGCAACAACGCCTCGAACAGGGCTCGTTGTCAGTGGGGTGGTGCACCGTGGATGCAGCAGTCGGGAGCGGCTGCCGAGCATTGGAGGGGGACCATGACCACGCCCGAGGACACCCGGCGCGCCGAGGCGCTGCGCCCGCACGCCGAAGATGCCTTCGCACACGAACTGAAAGCCCTCGCAGCCGCCGACGACCGGCCCCGCCCGGCCCGCTGGAAGCTCTCCCCCTGGGCCGTGGCCACGTACCTGCAAGGCGGCACGCTCGCCGACGGCACGGTCATCACGCCCAAATACGTCGGGCCGCGCCGCATCGTCGAAGTGGCCGTCACCACCCTGGCCACCGACCGCGCCCTGCTCCTCCTCGGCGTCCCCGGCACCGCCAAGACCTGGGTCTCCGAACACCTCGCCGCCGCCGTCAGCGCAGACTCCACCCTCCTCGTCCAGGGCACGGCCGGAACCCCCGAGGAGGCCATCCGCTACGGATGGAACTACGCCCGCCTCCTCGCCCACGGCCCCAGCCGCGAGGCCCTCGTCCCCAGCCCCGTCATGCGGGCCATGGCCGAGGGCATGACCGCCCGCGTCGAGGAACTCACCCGCATCCCCGCCGACGTCCAGGACACCCTCATCACCGTCCTGTCCGAGAAGACCCTCCCGATACCGGAACTCGGCGAAGAGGTGCAGGCCGTGCGCGGCTTCAACCTCATCGCCACCGCCAACGACCGAGACCGCGGGGTCAACGAGCTCTCCAGCGCGCTGCGCCGGCGCTTCAACACCGTCGTCCTGCCGCTGCCCGCCACCGCCGACGCCGAGGTCGACATCGTCGCCCGCCGCGTCGACCAGATGGGACGCTCCCTCGACCTGCCGGCCGCGCCCGAAGGCCTGGAAGAGATCCGCCGCGTCGTCACCGTCTTCCGCGAGCTGCGCGACGGAGTCACCGACGACGGCCGGACGAAGGTGAAGTCGCCCAGCGGCACCCTGTCCACGGCCGAGGCCATCTCCGTCGTCACCGGCGGCCTGGCCCTGGCCGCCCACTTCGGGGACGGCGTGCTGCGCCCCTCCGACGTGGCCGCCGGGATCCTCGGCGCCGTCGTCCGGGACCCGGCCGCCGACAAGGTCGTCTGGCAGGAGTACCTGGAGGCCGTGGTCCGCGAGCGGGACGGCTGGAAGGACTTCTACCGCGCCTGCCGGGAGGTGACGGAATGAGCCCGCTGCTGCTGGGCGTGCGGCACCACGGACCCGGCTCGGCCCGCGCCGTGCGGGCCGCACTCGACGCGGCCGGGCCACCCGCCGTGCTCATCGAGGGGCCGCCCGAGGGGGACGCGCTGCTCGGCCTCGCCGCCGACCCCGGGATGCGGCCGCCCGTGGCACTGCTCGCGCACGCCGCGGACGACCCGGGCCGGGCCGCGTTCTGGCCGCTCGCCGAGTTCTCCCCGGAGTGGGTCGCGATCCGCTGGGCGCAGGAGGCCGGCGTACCGGTGCGGTTCATGGACCTCCCCGCCGCGCACTCGCTGGCCGCCCGTGAGGAGGACGAGGAGCCGGACGCCGCCAGGCCGGATCCCTTGGGGGTGCTGGCCGAGACCGCCGGGTACGACGACCCCGAGCGCTGGTGGGAGGACGTGGTCGAGCACCGGGGGTCCGGGGCCGTCCGGGATCCGCTGGCCGCGTTCGAGGCGCTCGGGGAGGCCATGGTCGCCCTGCGCGAGGCGTACGGGGACGGCGGCCACGGGCGCGACCTCGTGCGCGAGGCGTACATGCGGCAGCGGATGCGGGCCGCCCGCCGGGAGTTCGGCGACGCGTACGCCGTGGTGTGCGGGGCCTGGCACGTCCCGGCGCTGCGCGCGAAGACCACCGCGGCCGCCGACAAGGCGCTCCTCACCGGCCTGCCCAAGGTGAAGGTGGAGACCACCTGGGTGCCCTGGACCCACCGCAGGCTGGCCCGGGCCGGCGGGTACGGAGCGGGCATCGCCTCGCCCGGCTGGTACGCGCACCTCTTCGCCGCCCGGGACCGGCCCGTGGAACGGTGGCTGACCAAGGTCGCGGGGCTGCTGCGGGAGGAGGACCGGCAGGTGTCCTCCGCCCACGTCATCGAGGCGGTCCGGCTGGCGCAGACCCTGGCCGCGATGCGGGGGCGGCCGTTGCCGGGGCTGACCGAGACACTGGAAGCGGTCCGGGCGGTGATGTGCGACGGCTCCGGCATACCGCTCGCGCTGATCGAGGACCGCCTCGTCGTCGGGGACGTGCTCGGCGAGGTCCCGGACACGGCGCCCGTCGTACCTCTGCAGCGCGACCTGACGCGGCGCCAGCGCTCCCTGCGGCTCAGACCCGAGGCGCAGGACCGCGAGCTGGAGCTCGACCTGCGCAAGGACACCGACGCGGCGAAGTCCCTGCTGCTGCACCGGCTGCGGCTGCTCGGCATCGACTGGGGCATACCCGCCGCCTCCCGGGGCGCGACCGGCACCTTCAGGGAGACCTGGCGGCTCTGCTGGCAGCCAGAGCTGTCGGTGCGGGTGGCCGAGGCCGGGATCTGGGGAACCACCGTCCCGGCGGCGGCCACCGCCAAGGCCGAGGCCGATGCGGCCGCGGCCGAGGAGCTGGGCGAGGTCACGGCACTGGCCGAGCGGTGCCTGCTGGCCGGACTGTCCGAGGCCCTGCCCGCCGTGCTGCGGGCCCTCGCCGACCGGGCGGCGCTGGACACCGATGTGGCGCGCCTGGCCAAGGCCCTGCCCGCGCTGGCCCGTTCGCTGCGGTACGGGGACGTCCGGGGCACCGACGCGGCGGCCCTCGGCACGGTCGCGGCCGGGCTCGCGGAACGGATATGCGTGGCGCTGCCGCCTGCCTGCACGGCCGGGCTGGACGCCGACGCGGCGGCGGAGCTGCGGGGCCATGTGGACGGGGTGCACGGCGCGGTCGGGCTGCTGGCGGACGCGGACGAGGGACTGCGCGAGCGCTGGTCCGCGGTGCTGCGCACGCTGGCCGGCCGGGAGACCGTACCGGGCCTGATCCGCGGCCGCGCGGCCCGGCTGCTGCTCGACGACGGACGGCTCCCGGCCGGGGAGACGGCCCGGCTGATGGGGCTCGCCCTGTCCCCGGCGGCGGCTCCGGCCGACGCGGCGGGCTGGATCGAGGGCTTCGCCGGCGGGAGTTCGGGCGGGGGCACGCTGCTGGTCCACGACGACCAGTTGCTGGGTCTGATCGACACCTGGCTGACGGGGGTGCCGGAGCGTGCGTTCACCGACGTACTGCCGCTGCTGCGGCGGACGTTCGGGGCGTACGAGCCGGGGGTCAAGCGGACCCTGGGCGAGCTGGTCCGTCGCGGTCCCGGCGGTGTCGGCGGCGCGGTGGGGGTGGGCTCGGCCCCCGCGGGCTTCGGCCCGGACCTGGATCCGGTCCGGGCCGACGCGGTGGTGGACCTGGTCCGGATGCTCCTCGCCGGGGTGCCTGCCGACGGGGTGGCGGTGGCCTGAGGGTGCGGCGCCGTTGCCGGGGGGCGCTGCCCCCGGACCCCCGCGCCTCGAACGTTGGCGGGGGTGGGTTGAGCCCGTGGGGCTGGGTTGAGCCCGGTGGGGCTGGGACGGCACGGCGGGGCTGGACGAGGGACGACACGACGAGTGGAGGGGGACAGGGAGATGAGCGTTACGGACATGACCGTGGGAGCCGAGGGGGGCGAGCGGCTGCGGCGGTGGCGGATGGTGCTCGGTGGGGGTGAGGGTGACGGGACCGGGTGTGCCCTCGGCGGGCGGGACGCGGCCATGGATGCCGCGCTCGGTGCGCTGTACGACGGAGACGGGCAGGGCCGGGCGGGGGCCTCCCGCAAGGCGTCTGGGGCGCGGTCGGCCGGGCTCGGCGGGTCCGCGCCGCACGTGGCCCGCTGGCTCGGGGACATCCGTACGTACTTCCCCAGCCCGGTGGTCCAGGTCATGCAGCGCGACGCGATCGAGCGGCTCGGCCTGTCCGCCCTGCTGCTGGAACCGGAGATGCTGGAGGCCGTCGAGCCCGACGTGCACCTGGTCGGCACCTTGCTCTCCCTGAACAAGGCGATGCCCGACACGACGAAGGAGACGGCCCGCGCCGTGGTCCGCAAGGTCGTCGAGCAGCTGGAGAAGAAGCTCGCGGCGCGGACGCGGGCGACGCTCACCGGCGCCCTCGACCGCTCCGCCCGGACCAGTCGCCCCCGCCACCACGACATCGACTGGAACCGCACGATCCGGGCCAACCTCAAGAACTACCTGCCCGAGTACCGCACCGTCGTCCCCGAAAGGCTGATCGGGTACGGCCGGGCGGCCCAGTCGGTGAAGAAGGAGGTGATCCTCTGCATCGACCAGTCGGGTTCGATGGCCGCGTCCGTCGTCTACGCCTCCGTGTTCGGGGCGGTGCTGGCCTCGATGCGCTCGATCACGACCCGGCTCGTCGTCTTCGACACCGCCGTCGTGGACCTCACCGACCAGCTCGACGATCCGGTCGACGTCCTGTTCGGCACCCAGCTCGGCGGCGGCACCGACATCAACTGCGCCCTCGCCTACTGCCAGTCGAAGGTCACCCGTCCCGCCGACACCGTCGTCGTCCTGATCAGTGATCTCTACGAGGGCGGCATACGCAACGAAATGCAGGGACGGGTCGCCGCGATGAAGGCGGCGGGCGTCGAGTTCGTCACCCTTCTGGCCCTGTCCGACGAGGGCGCCCCGGCCTATGACCGCGAGCACGCCGCCGCCCTCGCGGCGCTGGGTGCGCCCGCCTTCGCCTGCACCCCCGACCTGTTCCCGGAGGTGATGGCCGCGGCCCTGGAGAAGCGGCCCCTGCCGGTGCCATGACCGGCCGCGCGTGGATCACGGGGGAATCGGCAGATCACACGAAGTTCCAGCTCAACCGTGAGGGGATCTGTGACAGGTATCACCGCTCAGGTGTGATCTGCGATTTAGGGACCTACGTCCCACGGGGATAACCTGCGGGACGGACATGCCGCGTCCACGGTCACCGTGTGCGCCTTCCTTGTGACAGCGCCGTCACGTTGCCCTCCGCGGCACGCCCACGCAGATAGCAGACAACCGCGAATCACTGCGAATCTTTAAAAAAGACAAGGGACGGACGCGCGTGGACCTGTTCGAGTACCAGGCGAGGGACCTCTTCGCCAAGCACGGTGTACCGGTGCTGGCCGGTGAAGTCATCGACACGCCTGAGGCGGCTCGCGAGGCCACCGAGCGGCTGGGCGGCAAGTCGGTCGTCAAGGCGCAGGTGAAGGTCGGCGGCCGCGGCAAGGCCGGCGGCGTGAAGCTGGCGGCCACCCCGGACGAGGCCGTCGCCCGGGCGACGGACATCCTCGGCATGGACATCAAGGGCCACACGGTCCACAAGGTGATGATCGCCGAGACGGCCCCCGAGATCCTCGAGGAGTACTACGTCTCGTACCTCCTCGACCGCACCAACCGCACCTTCCTGGCCATGGCCTCGGTCGCGGGCGGCATGGACATCGAGCAGGTCGCGGAGGAGACCCCCGAGAAGCTCGCCAAGGTCCCGGTGAACGCCAACGAGGGCGTGACCATCGAGAAGGCCCGCGAGATCGTCGCCCTGGCGCAGTTCCCGGCCGAGGTCGCCGAGAAGGTGGCCGAGGTCCTCGTGACCCTGTGGGCGACCTTCATCGCCGAGGACGCGCTCCTCGTCGAGGTCAACCCGCTCGCGAAGGTCGCCTCCGGCGACGTCATCGCGCTCGACGGCAAGGTCTCGCTCGACGAGAACGCCGAGTTCCGCCAGCCGGGCCACGAGGAGTTCGTGGACCACGCGGCCGCGAACCCGCTCGAGGCCGCCGCCAAGGCGAAGAACCTCAACTACGTCAAGCTCGACGGTGAGGTCGGCATCATCGGCAACGGCGCGGGTCTCGTCATGAGCACCCTCGACGTCGTCGCCTACGCCGGCGAGAACCACGGCGGCGTCAAGCCCGCCAACTTCCTGGACATCGGCGGTGGCGCCTCCGCCGCTGTCATGGCCAACGGTCTCGAGATCATCCTCGGCGACCCGGACGTCAAGTCCGTCTTCGTCAACGTCTTCGGTGGCATCACCGCGTGCGACGAGGTCGCCAACGGCATCGTCCAGGCGCTGGCCCTGCTGGAGGAGAAGGGCGAGGCGGTCACCAAGCCGCTCGTCGTCCGTCTCGACGGCAACAACGCCGAGCTGGGTCGCAAGATCCTCTCGGACGCCAACCACCCGCTGGTCCAGCGCGTGGACACCATGGACGGCGCGGCCGACAAGGCCGCCGAGCTCGCGGCTGCGAAGTAAGGGCAGAGGTCACAGACTCACATGGCTATCTTCCTCAACAAGGACAGCAAGGTCATCGTCCAGGGCATGACCGGTGCCACGGGCATGAAGCACACCAAGCTGATGCTGGCTGACGGCACCAACATCGTCGGCGGCGTGAACCCGCGCAAGGCCGGCACCACCGTCGACTTCGACGGCACCGAGGTCCCGGTCTTCGGCTCCGTCGCCGAGGCGATGGAGAAGACGGGCGCCAACGTCTCCGTCCTCTTCGTCCCGCCGGCCTTCGCCAAGGCCGCCGTCGTCGAGGCCATCGACGCCGAGATCCCGCTGGCCGTCGTCATCACCGAGGGCATCGCGGTGCACGACTCCGCCGCCTTCTGGTCGTACGCGACCTCCAAGGGCAACAAGACGCGGATCATCGGCCCGAACTGCCCGGGTCTGATCACCCCCGGCCAGTCCAACGCCGGCATCATCCCGGGCGACATCACCAAGCCCGGCCGCATCGGTCTCGTGTCCAAGTCCGGCACGCTGACCTACCAGATGATGTACGAGCTCCGTGACCTCGGCTTCTCCTCGGCCGTCGGCATCGGTGGCGACCCGGTCATCGGCACCACGCACATCGACGCCCTGGAGGCGTTCGAGGCGGACCCCGACACCGACCTGATCGTCATGATCGGCGAGATCGGCGGCGACGCCGAGGAGCGTGCGGCGGACTTCATCGCGAAGAACGTCAAGAAGCCGGTCGTCGGCTACGTCGCGGGCTTCACCGCCCCCGAGGGCAAGACCATGGGCCACGCGGGTGCCATCGCGCACGCAGCCTGACGTACGGGGAGGCGAGCGGGACCGTGACCATGGCGAGCTCGCACTACTTCGGCGGGCTCGCGGAGCGGCGGCCCGCGACGC